>JBHIBW010000280.1:0-1504 GCA_046759265.1 Thermoplasmata archaeon | reverse complement strand
GCCTCACCCCATCCTGAGCAAACCGTGGGGGCTGCTGGCGATCTACGCCGCCCCCATCATCTTCGCTGCCCTCGTCTGGGGCGGCGCCATCGTCATCGCCGACGTCGTCCCGGGTCCCATGGGCCCATCGGCCCTTCCGGGGGCCTTCTACATTCCCATCGCGAGCCTGTATGTCTTCATCATCCTGGCGGGCTGGATCTATCTGGGCCGCTCGTACCTGCAGGAGACGGACCGGCGGGAGGTCCGTCGGTATCTCTTCCTGATCGCGGGCTTCGGCATTGGCGTGATTGGCGGTACCCTGACGGAGATCTTCGGCCCTTTCATCTTTCCCATGCCGACCCGCCTCGGCCTCGGCACCACGTACACGACGATCTTTTCGGCCCTCGTGGCCTTCGCGATCTTCCGTTACGGTTTCTTGGCCATCGAGCCCGCGATGGAGACCCGGTCCGCGGAGCGCGGCTTCGCATGGGCCCGCGGACGCAACTACATCGTCCTGGAACGGTCACGGGAGACGAGCTTCCAGGCCTTCCGGGGGCTGGCCCAGGAGGTCCCGGGCCTTTGCGTCACGGCCTTCCCCCCCCGGCTCCTCTCGGGAACCTACGCCTTGCGCAAAACCCCCTTCCTCTGGCTTTCCTCCCAGGAGGGCGAGCTCTCCCTGAAGCCAAGCCATCTCGAGGTTGACGTGCTCCAGACCCTGCTCCGCTTCATGCGCGACAACCGAGGGGCGGCCATCCTGCTGGACGACTTGGAGTACCTGGCCCATCTCAACGGGTTCTCGGCGGTCCTGCGCACCCTCTCCCGAACCGCCTCGGCGGCCAGCAAGTACGAGTGCACCCTGCTGGCGAATCTGAATCCCTCGTCCTTGGACGGCGCGCAGGTCTCGACCCTGCAGGGCCTCTTCGACGAGGTCCAGGTGGAGGGGAACGGGGGCAGGGATGCCAGTCCGTCCTGGACCACCCCGGGATGCCTCCTGTGGGAGGGCAGCCGGGAGGCGTGCCTCCAGGCCCTGGCGCAGAATGGATCGGCCCGGAAGACGGTGGTCTCGACCCTCTACCCCGGGAAGCTCCGGTCGTCCTACGGGCTGAACGATGCGGACTTCCTCTGGCTCGCGCCCGGGCACCATGAGGAGTTCCCAACCTACGATCCCACCCGGTTGACCCTGGAGGTCCTCCGGGACGTGGCCCGGTCCCTGAGCGAGAATTCCGTCGTATACATCGGGGAACTCGAGGTTCTCATCGGCGAGGCGGGCTTCTTGGAGGTCTTGGAGTACACGAAGCAGGTCGTGGACGCCGCCGTGAGCCACGGGGGCCTCGTCGTTGCGAGCGTGGAGCAGGAGGCCCTCTCGCCCCGCCTCTTGTCGACCCTCGAACAGCGCTTCTCCGCGACGGTGGGGTAACTTACTCCTGTTCGCGCAGGATCTCCCACAGCTTTTCCTGGAAGTCGTACTCGGACTCCACGAGCCGCCGCATGAAGTTGATGACCTGGCCGTGGGGATCCAGGCCGT
>JBHIBW010000279.1:0-1517 GCA_046759265.1 Thermoplasmata archaeon | reverse complement strand
CTTCTCCGCGACGAATCCGTTCGCCCTCTTCCCGAAAGAGGTCTCCCTGGATCGGGTCCTAAGCGCGCCCATGGTCTCGACCCCCCTGCGGCTCCTGGACTGCTCTGGCATTACCGACGGGGCCGCCGCCGTGGTCCTGGCGGCGGAGGAGCGCGCGGGCGAGTTTACGGACACCCCCGTATTCATCGAGGGGGTCGGGCAGGCGGCCACGGGCAACCTGACGGTAAACCTCCCGAGCCTCACGGAGTGGCCTCAGATGCGCCGGGCGGTGCGCGACGCCCTGGGCATGGCCGGGGTCACGGTCCCCGACATGGACCTGGCCGAGGTCCACGATTGCTTCACCATCTCGGAGATCATGGAGTACGAGGAGCTGGGCCTCGTGGAGAAGGGGAAGGGCGGCCAGTTCATCGAGGAGGGACAGTCGGAGATCGGCGGCCGGTTGCCGATGAACACCCGCGGGGGCCTGCTAGGCTGTGGGCACCCCCTGGGGGCCACGGGGGTCGCTCAGGTGGTCGAGGTGGTCCAACAGTTCACCGCGCAGGTACCGCCGGCGCGGTACGTGGGTGGCGAGTGGGCCCTCTGCCACAACCTGAGCGGGAATGCCAACAACCACGGCGTCCTGGTGCTCCACCGGGCCTCGTGAGGGAGGAAATGGGCGAACCGAAGGCCGAGCGTAGGGTCCCCTTCCTCCTGGACTTCGTCCCCCTGCAAGGGGAGGAGCACACCCGCATCCACCCCGTCTTCCAGCACCTCCAAGAGGGTCGGCTCACCACCACGCGGTGCACGGCCTGCGGAGAAGTGCTCTGGCAGCCTCGTGTCGTGTGCCCCCACTGCAACGCCGAGGAGATGGAATGGGTCGATCTGCCCCAGGAGGGGGAGATCTTCGCCTTCACCTCCGTCCGGGCCGGCGCCCCGAAGGGCATGGAGGACGACATTCCCTTTGTCGTGGGAATCGTGACTCTCAAGGGGACCGGCATGCAGATCCTCGCCCGGATCGAGGGGGATGAGGAGTCGCTGGAGATCGGACAGCCCGTGCGGGTGACGGTCGAGCGACTGGCCGACGGCCGGGTGTGGTTCCGCTTCCGGACGGGGGAGGCATAGGCCCGGAGTTCCTCGCAAACCTCTTACAAGGCCTCGACATCGCGTTCCCGATGTACGAGAACATCCTTGTCGAGCGGGAGGAGCCCCTGGCCTTCATTACCTTCAACCGGCCCGAGGTCCTCAACGCGATAAATCGGAAGACCAAGGAGGAGGTCCTCGCGGCCTTGGAGGAGCTCGAGGCGGACGAGGGCGTTCGTGTTGTCATCGTCCGGGGGTCCGAGAAAGCTTTCGTCGCGGGAGCGGACATCAAGGAGTTCGCCGACGTGCGGCCCATTGACCAGTGGGAGGACCGACGGGAGCAGGGGTTCTACGAGGCCATTCCTTCCTTTCCCAAGCCCGTCATCGCCATGATTCGCGGTTACTGCCTCGGCGGAGGATGCGAGCTCATCCTCGGCTGCGACCTCCGCATCGCCTCC
>JBHIBW010000278.1:0-1524 GCA_046759265.1 Thermoplasmata archaeon | reverse complement strand
GTAGACGCGATCCCCATCCTCCGTCTTCTCTTCGAACGTCATGCCGTAGCTGAGACCCGAGCAACCGCCCCCGGTCACGAAGACGCGCAGGTACTGGTACGTCCCGCCCTCGTTCTTCATGAGGTCGCGGACTTTCACCGCCGCGGGTTCCGTGAGGGCTACCTCGACGAGTTCTGACTCCATCGGGTTCCCATTATGGCCCCGTTATATAAGGATTGCCAGCAGGGTTCCAGCGGCGATAGGCTCTCGCGTCCGATTGACGCCTGAGAGAAGGTATTAATACTGTTCCTTAGTCGAAATAGTCGCGAAGGACTGGGTGTGTTATGATTCGCTTCGGCCCGGCCGGCATTCCCCTGTCCTGCAAGGGCCGGACCCTCGAGGACGGAATCGAGGACGTCCATAATCTGGGCCTGGCGGCGATGGAGGTCCAGCTCGTCCGCATCAATGTCATCGAGCGGTTCCCCACGGAGGAAGAGATCGGGCTCACTCCCCGAACCCTCCCGGGGGAGCTCGTGGTCGCCCTCCGAAGGGAAGGGGAGGAGGAGCAGATCATCCACGATCCGGACACCACCATCGAGCCGGGGGACACCCTGCACGTCCTCGTGGGCAGCGTGGCAGACGACTTCGTGGAGCTGGAGTATCTGGGCGACCTCGCTCGAGAGCTCGACGTGGAGATGTCCCTTCACACTCCGTACTACATGGACATGGCCGGGGAAGGCGAACTCGGGCTGAAGAGCATGAACAGCATCCGGTGGGGCGGCATGATTGCCCACCACCTCAACGCCCGTGTCGTCGTGACACACATGGGGCTCTACGGCGAGCTCACCCCGGAAGCTGCCCTGGAGCGCATCCTCGGACGGGTCGAAGAGCTGGCGGGTTGGTTTCGGAAGCAGGGTCTCCGCTCCAAGCTGGGGCTCGAAACGAGCGGGCGCCAGGAGGTGTTCGGGAGCGTAGACGAGGTGGTCACAATCAGCGAGGCAGTTCCCCAGACCCTGCCGGTCCTCAACTTCGGTCACATCCACGCGCGGGAGGGAGGCAGCCTGCGGGAGGCGTCGGACTTCGGGGCGCTGCTGGAACGGGTGGAACCGCGGGTCCAGGGCCAGTTCCACTGCCACTTCGCCGGGGTGGAGCACGAGGGAGGCAACGAGTTGCGATACACCCCCATCAAGCGGGGGGACCTTCGGTTCGAGCCGCTGGTGGAGGCCATCTTGGATGCGGAGTATCCGCTGACGGTCATCTCGTCCTCCCCGCTGCTTGAGCACGATGCGATGTACATGAAGGTCATCCTCGAGCGGGTCCTCGGGCGGGCCGTTGCGAAGCGGATCCGTGAGGGAAAGGAGGAAGCCGCGTGACATTCAAGACTTCGGCCGATTTCCTCGTGGGTCACATCGAGTCCGTCTTTCAGGGCGACTTTGAGGAGGCGGTGCGAGAGGCGCTCGCGCTCCTGGCCTCCGCCCCCAAGATCTTCGTCTACGGCGTGGGTCGGTCGGGCCTCGTGGGCAAGGCCTTCGCCATGCGCATGGT
>JBHIBW010000277.1:0-1548 GCA_046759265.1 Thermoplasmata archaeon | reverse complement strand
GTTGAGCAAATGGGATGCCAGATCGGGTGATTTTGAAGGTCGCCGAGGCTCCTCAGTCGGACGTCGGCCTGGGTCGCGCTAGGGTGGACACCCGCACTCGGATGACCCTCGGCGTCGACGTCGGGGAGATCATCGAGATCGTCGGCAAGAAGAGCACGGCCGCGAAGCTCTTCCGCACGATGCAGGAGGACGAGGGGAAGGGCATCGTCCGCATTGACGGCCTGGTTCGGCGCAACCTCGGCGTCTCCATCGGCGACAAGGTGGAGGTCAAGAAGGCCGCCGTGGACGGCGCGCAGCGGGTCACCATCGCCCCCATCATCAGCGAGGGGCACAAGGTCAGCTTCGGCCAAGGCATCGAGAACTTCGTGAAGCGGGGGCTCCTGAAGCGCCCCGTCGTGAAGGGGGACGTGGTCATCGTCCCCGGCATCGCCCTCATGGGCGGCGCCCTCCCCTTCATGGTCATCCGCACGGCGCCGCGGGGCATCGTCCAGATCTCCGAGGAAACCTTCATCGAGATGAAGGAGGAGCCGATCAAGGAAGGGGAGATCCTCACCCCCACCATCACCTACGAGGACATCGGGGGCCTCCACGAGGAGCTCCTCCGCGTCCGGGAGATGATCGAGCTCCCCCTCAAGCATCCCGAGCTCTTCAACCGGTTGGGCATCGACCCGCCGAAGGGCGTCCTGCTGTACGGCCCGCCGGGCACGGGCAAGACCCTCATCGCCAAGGCGGTGGCCAACGAGGCGGGGGCCAACTTCGCCTCCATCCAGGGCCCCGAGATCATGTCCAAATACTACGGCCAAAGCGAGGAGCGACTCCGGGAGAAGTTCGAGGAGGCCCAGAAGAACTCCCCCTCCGTTCTTTTCATCGACGAGCTGGACTCCATCGCCCCCAAGCGTGAGGAGGTGACGGGGGAGGTCGAGCGGCGCGTCGTGGCACAGCTCCTCACCCTCATGGACGGCTTGAGCGGACGCGGCCAAGTCATCGTGATCGGGGCCACGAACCGGGAAGACGCCATCGACCCCGCCCTCCGTCGGCCAGGTCGGTTCGATCGGGAGATCGAGATCGGGGTCCCCGATCGCGACGGGCGGATGGAGGTTCTCCAGATTCACACCCGCGGCATGCCCACCGAGGGCGAGCCGGAGGAGCGGGAAGCCCTTCTCACGGAGATGGCGAACATCACCCACGGGTTCGTCGGCGCGGACCTGGCTGCCCTGGCCCGGGAGGCCGCCATGAAGGCCCTGCGCCGGTACCTCCCCGACATCGAGCTGGACAAGCCCATCCCCGCGGAGATCCTGGAGAAGATGCGGGTCATCCGGGAGGACTTCAAGGAGGCGTTGAGGGAGGTCGAGCCCAGTGCCCTCCGGGAGGTCCTCGTGGAGATTCCACGGGTGAGGTGGGACGACATCGGTGGGCTCCACGAGGTGAAGCGGCAGCTTGTCGAGGCCGTGGAGATGCCCATCAAGAACCCTGACTCCTTCCGCCGCATGGGTATCCGCCCGCCGCAGGGCATCATGCTCTACGGCGCCCCAGGCACGGGGAAGACCC
>JBHIBW010000276.1:0-1552 GCA_046759265.1 Thermoplasmata archaeon | reverse complement strand
CTCCCCAGGCTCCCTGAAATAGAAACCGTACTTCCCGTAGCTCAGGAAGACATCCTCGCTGTAGCGATCCTCGCCCTTCTTCTCCTTCTCAAATGGTTCGAGGGTCCGAAGACGAGGCGTGGCCAACATGCTGGTCACCGGAGCATACTGCACCGTCCGCCCATCCGGGCGTTGGATGAAAACGCTCACTCCACCAAACTCCGGACGAAGCCTGGTATCCAGCTCCAGAGACGAATCCTCGAGGAGATTCCTGATTCGAAGTTCGAGTTCAACGGGCTCCATGAACTCAAAGTTCTCCTTGGACCGTAGCAGAAACTCAATCGGTACCTGTCCTTCCAATTGGGAGCTCGCACCAGGCGGTCCCTCGAGATGACCTCCGGACCCCCAGGGGTCGCCGCCCATTATGACTGACGCCCTGTCCCCATGTCGTAGATGAATCAGTTCCTCGTCGTCAAACCTGAATTCGAAGTCCGACCAGAAACTGTTGGCGCCGTTTCGGTTGTCATAGCGGGAGGGGTAGTTCATCCACGAGAGGGCATCCGGACGGCCCTTGTCCCAGGAGTGCATGAAGTTGAAGGCGTGACCGGCTTCGTGAATCCATGTATACAGATAGTCTCGCATCGCCTGGGCTTCGGCGTCGTTCGTGGGTCCACCGGGACCCGGAAGGTTGGCGAACCACGTGTGGTTCCGAAACACGGCGAAGCCTTGCCTTTCTGGGGGCTCCCCCGCCCCGGCGTAGTCAAACATGACCCCCGCGACCGATGACCGATCGAAGGTCCCCGCCAAGAGGCCCCACATCTGCCATGCGGGCCATCTCCCGGCATACTGGCTGAAGTGGGTCTCCATCGCATCGTGGAGCTCGGCGATCGACCAAGTGCTGAACTGAGCCGCGCTGTCGTCTATGACTGTGTGGTCCGGACGAATCGCGACGCGGGCGCCCTCCTCTTGATAAGCGCTCTCGATGGTTAAGGTTCGCCGCGGGATGTTCGGGCGCGTCGGATGAGCGTGGGTGCTGTACTCTGGAAGGATTGGAGCAGCGTTCACAGAAGCGCAGACGTCCACTTCGAGCGCGAGTTCGCGTAAGGAGGTGGCGACCCTGGGGCAGCTGTATGTCGAGGTTGGTCTCCCACCCGCGTCAAGGAAAGCTACTTCGGCAGGTCCCCCACGTCCGAACCAGGACCTCGGAATACGCACCCGAACATTGGTTTCGGGATGGGTTCCCTGCCAGAATCTGACACGACCAGTGATTTCGGTTTCCCACGTTGACCTCTTGACCGTGGGCGCGTCGACGATCCACGACTCTCGATAGACACGCCATGTAAAACCCCAGAAGCGATAGATCTGGTAGAAGTCGCCACTCAGCCTGTCCATGACTGGGGAGTTGATATCGATGGAGTCCACGTCCACCCTTAGGTCCAGGGCATGTCGACCCGTACTCGGCCAGACCATCTCTCCTTCATAGCGCCCGCTCGAAGGAACGAAGAGCCATCTCCACCAGTCTATTGGCTGTAGAGCCGCAGCCTGAGCTTCTGTCAGCGGCAATCCAGTGGCC
>JBHIBW010000275.1:0-1557 GCA_046759265.1 Thermoplasmata archaeon | reverse complement strand
GTTGTACCAGGCGAACACGGTCTTCGTCTGCAAGAACAACCAATGGGCCATCTCCCTTCCCTTCGAACACCAGACGGGCACGAAAGAGGTGGCCATCAAGGCCCAGGCGTACGGATTCGACGGGGTTCGGGTCGACGGCAACGACGTCCTGGCGGTGTACCGCGCCTCCAAGGAAGCCATCGACAAGGCCCGTTTTGGGGGCGGACCGACCCTCATCGAGGCCCTGACCTACCGCATGGGGCCCCACACGACCTCCGACGACCCCACGCGCTATCGGGACGAGGCGGAGGTGGAGAAGTGGCGGAAGCGAGACCCCATCGTCCGGTTCCAGCGGTACCTCAAGGCCAAGGGCATCTGGAACGAGGAGATGGAGGTCGAGGTGCGGCAGGAGGCGGAGACCCAGGTGGATCAGGCCGTCGTCCGGGCAGAAGAACGGGGCCCGCCGCCCCCCGAGACCCTCTTCGACGACGTCTACGCGGAGATGCCCTGGCACATCGCCGAGGAGAAGGAAGCCTTCCTCAAGTTCCTGGAGAAATCCTAGATGCCCAAGATGAACATCGTCCAGGCCGTCAACAGCGCCCTGCTGGAGGAGATGCAGCGAGACGACCGGGTGATCCTCCTGGGGGAGGACATCGGGAAGAACGGCGGGGTCTTCCGTTGCACGGAGGGCCTCTTTGAGGAGTTTGGTCCCGACAGGGTCATTGACACACCGCTGGCAGAATCCGGGATCGTCGGGACCTCCATCGGCATGGCCTTCTACGGGCTTCGCCCGGTCCCGGAGATCCAGTTCCTGGACTTCATCTATCCCGCCTTCGACCAGATCGTGAGCGAGGCGGCAAAGTTCCGCTACCGGTCGGGTGGGGAGTACCCCTGCCAGATCACCATCCGCTCCCCCTATGGCGGCGGCATCAAGGGAGGGCACTACCACTCCCAGTCCACCGAAACCTACTTCTCTCACACGCCCGGACTGAAGGTGGTCATCCCCTCGGGGCCCCACGACACGAAGGGCCTCCTCCTCTCTTCCATCCGCGACCCCGATCCGGTGATTTTCCTGGAGCCGAAACGGATTTACCGGGCGGGGAAGGAGGAGGTCCCCGAAGGGGACTACACGGTCCCGTTGGGCGAGGCGAAGGTGATTCGGGAGGGGAACGACGTCTCCCTGTTCGCCTACGGGGCGATGATCCCCCAGTGCATCGGGGCGGCGGAGCAGGCGGAGGAGGTCGGGATCTCCTGCGAGATCGTGGACCTGCGCACCCTCGTCCCCCTGGACATCCAGGCCGTCCTGGATTCGGCCCAGAAGACGGGTCGCGTGGTCATCGTCTACGAGGCCACCAAGTTCCTGGGATACGGGGCGGAACTCGCGGCGATCCTGGCGGAGAAGGCCATCGAGTACCTGGAGGCCCCCGTCCTCCGGGTGGCGGGGCTGGACACGCCCTTCCCGTACACCCACGAGAACCTCTACCTGCCCGACGCGGCACGGATCCTGGACGCGGTGGAGAAGGTCTACAGCTTCTGAGAGGGTACCATGGCCAACGAGTTCAAGATGCCGGACATCGG
>JBHIBW010000274.1:0-1560 GCA_046759265.1 Thermoplasmata archaeon | reverse complement strand
CTCACCTCTTTCCGGTAATTAGGGATAGGCGAGCTGAATATTTATACACTATCATATACAAAATCTACAAAGGCCTCAGGCCGGGTCCACGAGAACGGGCGTCCCCTAGTCCCGGAGCCTCTCGACTGTTTCGAGGAACGCCGCGGGAAATCGCTCGCACTCCGCGGTGGGGACCGAGAAGGACACACGGATGAACTCCGATCCAAACCGGTTCGACAGGTAGTCGCCTGCCCGCACGTGGACGAGGTGGTCCAGCAGCATGCGCTTCTCGAGCCGATGGGGGTCGATGCCCGTGTCCTGCAGGTCGACGACGAACGAGTTGCTGCGCGAGGGGAAGACCGGCAGGTGGGCCCCGTCCGTCTTCTCCACCGCCCGACGGATGATCTCCTGGTTGGCCCGGCAGGTGTCCCGGAGCCGGGGGAGCCAGTCCTCCTTCCCTCCCAGGGCCGCGAGGCCGGCCCGCTGGGCCAGGACGTTGACGCCCAGCACGTTGGTGTCGTAGGCCTTGACCTCACGGATCAGCGCGGAGGGTCCGACGACGCCGCCGATCCGCATGCCCGCCAGCCCCGGTCCCTTGGAGAAGGAGTAGAAGAGGAGCGTCCGGTCCGGGTACCACGTCGTGGCGAGGTGCTGTCCGGCGTTGAAGTCCCGATAGGTCACGTCGTGCAGCAGGAGGAGGTCATGGTCTGCCGCCACCTCGGCCAAGCCCCGGAGCTCGTCGGCAGTGTAGGTGATGCCCAAGGGGTTGTGCGGGTCGATGACCAGGAGGGCGCGCGTCGCCTCCGTGATCGCGGCCTCCACCGCCTCCACCGTCAGCTTCCAGGGCTCCCCGTAGATGGGGAGGTCCACCACGCGGGCCCCCGACATCTCCGCCTGGTGATGGATGGGGAGAAAGCTCGGGTCCGTGGCCAGGATCTCGTCCCCCTCGGAGAGGAACGTGCGCTGGACGGCATAGAGCGCCTCGATCCCGCCGTTCGTCAGGAACACGTCGGAACCTCCGAGGGACAAGTCGTCCAGGATGGCCTCCGGGAGGCCGAAGACGCCGGGCCGATAGGAGTAGAGTCGGTGCTCCCCTGATTGAAGGGAGTCCCGTACCGCTTCCTCGATGGCCGGGTCGATCGGGATGGTGTTCGTGTTCTGGCTCATCCAGACCACCTCGTCCCGATGGGTGTGTGCGAACGCGAAGAGGTCGGACGGAGCCTTCGCCATGGAGGCCCTAGCGGGGATGGACTTAAGGGGTTGCGGACCGCCCCGCTGGGTCGAGAGCGAGGTCGAACTCCTCCGGCGGCTTGGACCCACCTTGAGCTGAGAAGGGGCGTCGCCGTTCAGCGCACCCCCTCCGACGGGAGGGGATGGGCCGACCCGGAGTCGAACCGGGGACCTCCGCCATGTCAAGGCGGTGTCATAACCAACTAGACCACCGGCCCGCCGAGAGCCCAACCGTGGACCCGCCTTATCGGTTTTGGTGCCCGGGCGGAACCGACGGGACGCCCGATCGGGTCCTCTTCCTGCTCCCGATAATCAGACCAGATATTCTCGGCGAACTCCTGATAAAAATCC
>JBHIBW010000273.1:0-1566 GCA_046759265.1 Thermoplasmata archaeon | reverse complement strand
CTCAACATGCAGATCTCCGACTTCACGGACCTCCGCGACATCGACAAGGTCATGGAGGAGGACGACCAGGCCGACTACCTTCAGTTCCTGGAAAAGATGATCGCCCACTACCGGAAGGTGCACGGCAAGAAGTTCGCGCTCTTCTCCCTCGACTCGCTCGGCGCCTTGTATAGCCTCATGGCCAACAACGAGGGGATGCGGAAGCGGATGTTCTACTTCTTCAGGCTCCTCCGGGAGCAGGACCTTCTTTCCCTCATCATCATGGAGCGGTCCATCGGGGGGGAGAGTCAGCTCCTCGGAAACGAGGGGTTCCTCGTGGACGGCATCATCAACCTGGGCCTCGATCGGATCAAGGGAAAGCTGGTTCGCTACCTCCAGGTCGAGAAGATGCGGGCGGTTCGTCATAGCGTGGAGAAGCACCTCCTGGAGGTCGGCCAGGGCGGACTCTCCATCCTCGGCCCCCTCCTGGAGACCGCGGAGATCTAAGGGCGTTTCCCCCGTTTCTTCTCACCCCTGAGATTGAGGGGCAAACGTTCTTAACCGTCGTGGGAGGACGCTCAGGGCGCCAAGGAAGGTGACTCCGTGGCGGAAGAGCAAGGAGACGTTTGGGATCTGATTCAGGGCAAGGTCGCCGACTTGAAGGAGAAGGAGGCGGCCGCCGCTGAGCAGAAGACCGAGATGGCGAAGGAGCGAGATGAGCTCAACGCCAAGTCAGCGGAAGTCCAGAAGCAATCCGAGGCGATGGCCCAGGAGAAGACGAACCTCGAGACGCTCCAGAAGGGGGTCGAGGCACGGGAGCAGGAGATCTCCCGACGCGAGGCCGAGTTTGCCAAGGAGCATCAGGAATTCCAGAAGACCAAGAAGGCCTACGAGAAGTCCATGGCCGAGATTGACGGTCGCGAGCGTCAGGTCGACGCCCGCCACGAGAAGCTCTTGGCCCGAGAGGAAGAGGCAGCGGGGAAGGAGCGGAACCTCGCCGAGGAGAGCAAGGAGCTCGGCGCCCTCACGAAGTCCGCTGCCAACAAGGAGAGGGAGCTCGGCACGATTCACGGCAGCCTCGAGAAGGCGGTCCAGGACTTCGGCACCAAGGCCCAACGCCTCTCTCAGTATGAGGAAGAGATGGCCAACCAGCGCCAGTCGATTACGGCGGAGCGCGAGCGGTTGGCCCAGGAGGCGAAACGCCTCCTCGATCTCGAGAAGGGCCTCCTCGCCGAGGGCAAACTCCCGGAGCAGTACCGACCGGCCCCCGAACCGGCGCCTGCCCCCGAAGCCTCGGGTGCATCGGCGCCCGAGGGAATGACGCCGCCCGCGGACGCACCGGCAGCGGAGGCCGCAGCCGCCCCAGCGCCCGGCGAGGAAGCGGTCCCCGAGGCCGCGCCCGACGGAGCCGCGGAAGCGCCTGTTGAGGCGGAAGCCCCGGCGGAGGCCGAAACGCCTCCCGAAGCGGAGGCACCCCCGTCCGAGGCCGCCCCAGCGGAGACCCCACCCGAAGGCGAGGCGGAGGCTCCCAAGGCCGACGGCGAGATCAAGTGTCCGGGCTGTCAGACCCTCATCTCCTCCGACGCC
>JBHIBW010000272.1:0-1567 GCA_046759265.1 Thermoplasmata archaeon | reverse complement strand
GCTCTACCGACAGGGGGTGGGGGCCCAGGGGGAGGAGGCGGCAGAGGGGGAGCGCCAGCACGCCCACCTCGCCCAGGACCTCTTCCGCGTGCTTCGACGGGAATCCCGGGCCGCCGAGTGGGAGACCCTGGTCATGTACTTCGCCCTCGGCGCCTCCTTCGTCGCGGCGTTCGGGGTGACGTTGGTGGAGCAGCTGGACCTTCGCTTCGCCAGCATCTTCTCCGTCCTCGCCCTGATCTGGCTGCTGGCGGCCACCTTCCTCCTGTACCGGGCCGAGAGCGTGACCGTGCCCGCCGAGCGGCTCGTTCAGGAGCGGCTCCTGGTCGTCTTCTCCATGGGAGCGACGCTGATCGCCCTGATGGCCCTCTCCCTCTTCTACCTCCTCGACAACGCCGTGGCCAACGTCCTGGAGGTCGTGGCCCTGGTCTGGCTCGTGGGGGCTTCCTTCTTCCTGTTCAAGTCCCTCGCCAGCGTCCGGGGGGCCCGGGAGCTCCGTGCGGCGCGAAACCTGGGCGAGGCCCCCATCGAGTACGTGGACGACCTCGCGGGCGAGGCCCCCGTGTTGGAGTCCCCGACTCACGGCCTGAAGGGCCGGCCGGACCTGATCCTCCGGAACGGCGGCGGCCTGATCCCGGTGGAAGTGAAGACGGGACGGACCCCTCGGGGACCCCTCTTCTCCCACATCTTCCAGGTGGCGGCGTACTGCCTGTTGGTAGAGGAGAGCTACGGGACGCGGCCCCCCTACGGCCTCCTCCGGTACGGGGAGACGGTCCACGAGATCGACTACACGGAGGAGCTCGAGGACCTCCTCCTCTCCAAGCTGGATGAGATGCGGGCGATGGCCGCCCAGGGGGAGGCCCACCGCAACCACAATCGGCGGGGGAAGTGCCTCCGGTGCTCCCGTCGCCACGCCTGCGAGGAGCGGCTCGCCTAATCCTTCCGCTGCCCCGGGTTCGGATCCCGGGTGACCTCCTCCAATCGCTCCCGAATCTCCCGCACCTCCTCCCGCATGTGGAGCATCTCCTGCTCGAAGGGGGTAAACTCGGAGGACGCGAAGATGCGGTGGGTGACGAAGACGCCGATGAACATGGCGCCCACGGCGCTCAGGACGGCCACGATGACGAAGGCGACGAGGAAGAGGATGGGGTTTGCCAGCAAGTCCTCCAGGAAGATGAGGCCGGAGAGTTCGAAACCCAGGACGACCAGGAGGGCCACGACGGCGACGAGCCACAGGGCCGTCCAGCGGTTGATCGTCACGGCGCCCCCCTCCGCTCAAGGAAGGTGGCGAGGGGGGAGTTGAGCAGGTCCTGATGCGTGACGACCCGCGGTTGCGTCTCCTCCCCAAAGAGGAATTCGAAGCGCCAGCCTCTTGTGCCTCCCTCCTCCACCACTGGCGTGGCGGTCACGTGGAGCGTAAGGTCGAAGACGGCGCTCCGCCGGTCCACGGCGGCCGCCTCCACGCTGAAGGAGACCTGCATGACCTGGAACGTCCCCGAGAAGTGCCTGAAGTCCGCGCGGTGCTCGAGGCCGTGGCTATTGGACGCGTTCGACCGGTAGGTGAAATCCC
>JBHIBW010000271.1:0-1580 GCA_046759265.1 Thermoplasmata archaeon | reverse complement strand
GGCGCCCCCGGGCACTTGAATGGAAGCCCCGCGATGAGAGTCGCCACGCGCCCGTCGCGGAACGCCTTCAGGGCATCGCGCAGCCGGAGGGTCCCGTTCAGGTCGTAGAGGTTGTAGCCCGCCTGAGCCAGGCCGGGCATTCCCTCCGGCCACCCTTCAGCCCCAAGGCTTACGATCAGGTAATCGCCTGAAACCTCTCCTCTTTCGGTTCTGACACGGCGCCTCCCCACGTCGATCTCTCGGATCTCGTCCCGCACCACCTCGATCCCCCTCCGCTCAAGGCGCGCGAGGTCCCGGGTGATCTGACGAGGCTCGCGCCACCCAAGCATCATCCAGAGGAAGGAGGGAGTGAACACGTGCTGGTCCTGCCGATCCACCAGGATGATCTTATGCTTCCGATCGAGCCGCCGTCTCAGCGTGTTGGCCGCCACCAGCCCTCCAACCCCACCACCAAGCATCACGATCGTCGCCATCACTCCACTCCTTATGTGCGTCGCCCTGGCATGGCCAGGAAGATGGCCCGGCCGGGCATCCACCGGGCCCTCTCCGTTCTCCCATCGTTCACGATACTGAACCTCGCAACCGCCGAAAATCGGAAGCTCTATCAGAAGGCATAGCGGAGCACGAGATAGACATTCGAGTTTCCCTCGAACTGGCCGAACTCGGTGCGGTGCGGGCCGCCGAAGAGATTCAGACCCACGGTCGTCGAGAGAGCATCCGTCACCTGGTATCTCGCCTCTGGCGCTACGTACCAGTCCCCCTCGTTGGGGCTCGCCAACACGAAGAGACCGAGTTTGAGAGTCTGGTGCCAGAGGAGCCGGGTCAGCCTGAGGGTAAGAACATGCCGGGCGAGCGGGCGCCTGGGCATGCCCGGCCCCCGCGTTCTCAGGTACTCGGCATGGTCGTCCATCACCTGGACGTAGTACTGGGTGGAAAGCGTGAGGTCCGGAACGATCTCCCGCAGGTAACCCCCGAGCAGCCTGACAGAGGAGTTCTCCACCGAGGGGTTCCGCCCCGACCGATCCGCTCGCGAGTCATAGTATCCCGCCTCGAGGCTCAGCACTCCGCCGAGCAACGCCCCCTGGGCGCTAGCCCCGTAGACGTTGAGCGGAGGAAAGAACAAGCGGAGCCGCGGCCCCGGCTCGACCTCAGCTGCTGGGGAGTGGAAGAAGCCCCGGTAGGTATAGAGCGAGAGATCCCACCCGCGAACGTTCCGGAAGAGCCTGAGCCCGGCCTCGGTGTTCTCGAACGCCGGTGAAGGGTCGTCAGTCCGTCTGCGCTCGATGGTCGCCATGGGGTCATGAAAGCTGAGCCGCCCTCCGGCCTCCGGGAGCGTGTCGGCCTCAAAGTGGGGGATCAGGACAAGCTGCAGCGAGGAGCCAACCCAGTGGCCGGTAGCGTTGAGGGCATCGGAGCCCGTCTTCAGGTACTCAAGAGGAAGGCCGGAGATGAACGCCACCCAGTCCTTCGGGAAGACGTCGTTGATGAAGATCAGGTCGCCCACTCCCCAGGTGATGACCTGCCGTCCCAGGCGGAGGTCCAGGGCCGGAAACCTGAAGTCCAGATAACCCTCCCTGAGT
>JBHIBW010000270.1:0-1588 GCA_046759265.1 Thermoplasmata archaeon | reverse complement strand
GGGTTGGGTCATGGAAGCCGAGGGAACCCTACGGAGAAGGGTTAGCCCGTTCCTTATTCTGGGCGGCATCTTTGCCGTAGCCCTCTTCCTCCGGGCCTTCTTCGCGTGGGAGTTGGCCCTGCGGGATTTCCTCGTCTCCGGGGGCTCCGATGCGTTCTACTTCGGATGGATCCTGGAGAACATCACCGTCACCGGCCGGCACCTCCTCCAGGATCCGATGCTCAACTTCCCGGTCGGGATGTTGAATCCCCGGCCTCCCATCTACGCCTGGAGCGTTGCGTTGGTCGGCCAGCTGGTGGGTATTGCCCAGGGGTCCGTGCCCGATGGAGTCGGCCAGACCTTCCTGTTCTCGACGGCCTTCTGGGGCGCGCTCACGATCTTTCCGACCTACTTCCTGGCGAAGGAGATGTTCGGCCGGCGCACGGCCTATGTTGCGGCCTTCTTCCTGGCACTCATCCCTGCCCACATCCAGCGGACGCCCTTCAGCAACGGAGATCACGACGCCCTCATCCTCTTCTTTGTCGTCACGGCCTTCTATTTCTTCTTGAAGTCCCTCGCGGGGCTCAAGGAACGCACCTGGGTCGACGCCTGGTGGCGTCCCCGGGCCGTCTTCCGGGGCCTCACCGGGCTGATCACGGAGAACCGGAGGACCGTCCTCCTCGCCGTCATGGCGGGCACGGCGTTGGCGGTCATCGCCCTCACCTGGAAGGGGTGGGCCTACGCGGTCGTCATCATCATCGTCTACTTCCTGGCGCAGATCCTCGTCCACAAGATTCGCAACCAGGACCCCTTAGGCATCCTCTTGGTCTTCGCCATCACACTGGGCGTCGCCCACCTCGTGGCGGCCCCTTACTATCTGATCACGAATCAGGTCCGGACTTGGTTTGACGTCCCGCTCTACCTCTTCCTGGCCTCCTTGGGTCTGGGGGTCGTCTTCGCGATCTTCCACCGTCTGCCTTGGATGCTGGTGGTCCCCCCCATCATTCTCGGCTTCCTGGCCGGACTGGCCATCACCGCCGTGTACATCCCCACGGTAGCCTCCGCCCTGAGCAGCGGCCTCGGCTACTTCGTCCCGAACAAGGTCTTTGAGACCATCGCGGAGGCGCAGCCCCCGAACCTCAGCCAGGTCATCCTCTCCTTCGGCGCGGTGACCTTCTACTTCTCGCTCGCCGGAATCGTGCTCCTGGCGCTCCAGATCATCCGGCGGCCTCGGCCCGACTTCCTGTTCGTCTTGGTGTGGATCGTGGCGGCCATCTTTATGGCCCTCTCCGCCGTCCGTTTCCTCTTCAACGCCTCGCCGGCGTTCGCCATCACCGCGGCCTGGGTCGTCATCCTGATCGTAGAGCGAATCGGGCTTGAGCAGGTGGGGAAGGCGGTGGCGACCACGGGGGGAAGCCGTCTCGGTGCGCTCCGCCGAGGCGTCAAGGTTCGACACGTGGCGGCGGTCTTCCTGGTGGCCATCCTCGTGGTCCTGCCCAACGCTTGGTTGGCGGTCGATGCCGGGAGCCCCTTCGAGGTCAAGGAGGACCTGGAGGAGCAGGTCTTGCGGGTGACCCCCCCGTTCCTCCGGCCCCCCGAGGCGGAGGAC
>JBHIBW010000269.1:0-1596 GCA_046759265.1 Thermoplasmata archaeon | reverse complement strand
TGAATCGACACATTCATGACCTCATGCGATTCGGCGACGTCAACAACGCCGCCATCTTCGTGACCAACCAGGTCCAGGCCAAGCCCGACGCTTTCTTCGGCGACCCGACACGCCCCATCGGCGGCCACGTCGTCGCCCACGCCTCCACGTTTCGCATCTACCTCCGCAAGAGCAAGGGGGAGCGCCGTATCGCGCGGCTCATCGATTCGCCGAGCCTCCCGGAGGCGGAGGCCATCTTCACCATCACCGAGCCTGGCATTCGGGACTAGGCCCGTATCGAGGTTATGGTGCGGTGGAGATCCATCGAATCGTCGACCCGTCCTTCGACGTGAATGTCTACCTCGTCCTGGGACAGGAGGCAGCGCTCCTCGTGGACACGGGAACGGGCCGTCGCACGGATCTCGTGGCGGGGGAGATTGAAGCCCACCTGGGCGGACGGGCCCTTCACTACCTCGTGCTGACTCATCGCCACTTCGACCACGTGGGGGGCGCGCGCGACCTCACGGCCCGCTATGGGATTGAGCCACGCATCTCGGCGGACGATGCCCCACCTCTCGTGCAGGGAGACGCCGGGAGTACCGGCGCGTCCTACTTCGGAGGCTCCTTCGGTCCCATCCAGGTTCAGGTCATTCAGCAGGGCGAGAAGATCGATCTGGGGGACGGCATCCTGGAGGTGATTGCGACCCCTGGACACACCGTGGGAAGCATCTGTCTCCTCGGGGACGACGGGTCCCTCTACACGGGGGACACCGTGTTCCCCTACGGAGGCGTCGGCCGCTGGGACTTCGAGACGGGCAACTTCGACCAGCTGCTGTCCTCCATTCGGCGCCTGAATGCCTTGGAGGTCAGCGACCTCTACCCGGGTCACGGCGTCCCCGTCGAAGGAGAGGCGTCGGAGCACCTGGCCTGGGCGCTCGCGACGCTTGAGGGGTACAGGGGATGACGGCCGGAGCCCCCCGGATCGTCAAGGCGCACCGAGTTGGCAACGACTGGTCCCTTCACGAGGAGGACCTCATGGAGGCCGTTGAGCTACTCAAGGGTGGTGGCCTCGTCGTCTACCCCACCGACACGCTTTACGGCCTCGGGGCGGACCCCTATGACGAGGAGGCGGTGCGACGCCTATACCGAGTGAAAGGACGTCCCTTCAGCGAGCCGATCTCCCTCGTCGTCGCGAGCCGGGAGGAGGCGGAACGCCTCGCCCACCTCACCGGACCGGGGAAGCGGCTTTGGAAGGCTTTTCTCCCCGGGCCTCTCACCCTCCTGCTTCCCGCGAAGCCCGAGGCGCCTCCCCCTCCCGTGACAAGAGAGGGGGTCGTCGGCCTGCGGTGCCCCGAACACGCGATTCCACGGGTCCTGGTGGAGGAGTTCGGACCCGTCACGACGACGAGTGCCAACCGGCATGGCTCGCCCGCGCCACGACGCGCTGAGGAGGCCACGGCCCAATTGGGGACGGACGTGGATCTGTACATCGACGCGGGCCCCGCCCCGCGCGGCCTTCCTTCCACGATTGTTGACCTAACGCAGGACCCGCCAACGGTTAAGAGGGAAGGGGCCCTGACGCGGGAAGAGCTGAACCTCCATGGATGAGGAGGCCCT
>JBHIBW010000268.1:0-1603 GCA_046759265.1 Thermoplasmata archaeon | reverse complement strand
GGGTCGCCACCGGCTTGCCACATTCCGAGCCCTATCCGGGATACGCGAATCCCGCTCGTCCCGAGCTCCACCTGTTCCAAGGCCCCGCCGTCCTACCTTCTCGCCTGTAAAAACGTTGGGGGGGGCATCGGTGGACCCTCTACCGCCGGCTCGTCGACATGGGATGAGGCTTTTAGGCATCCGCGCCTTGGCAGAGCGATGGCACGCTTCCCCGAGGCCGAGGCCCGCCTTCTGTTCAAGAAGGTCTGCATGAAGTGCTACGCCCGGAACGCCATGCGGGCCACCCAGTGCCGGAAGTGTGGGAGCACGGACCTTCGGCCCAAGGCCCGGGAATTTCGGCGGAAGTAGGAACCGGGTGGCCGCCCTCGCCGGTGGGGAAGCCCCTTTAAGTAACGGCCGCCCTTCGGCGCCGGGGAGTGTCATGAAGGCGGATCTTGGGACGATTGCGCAGCGCGTCGTGCGGGATTCGCTGAAGCTCACGTGGGATGACAATGTCCGAGTCCACGCCACGGAACACGTCATCCCGCTGGCCAAGGAGATCGTGAAGGAGGCCCGGCGGGCCGGCGCGGACACGATTCTCACCATGGACGCGGACGACATCTGGTACGACGCCATGCTGAACCTGCCTGTGGAGTGGCTACAGGAACCCTCGAACCTCGTGCAGGCCCTCCACGGCACGATGACGGCCATGGTCTACGCCGGGGGCATCGACGACCCCGCTCCGATGAAGGAGATTTCCGGGGAGCGGTGGCGGGCGAACTCCCGTGGGGGCCAAGCCACGGGGGAGCCATGGGACGACGATCCCGTGCCCTTCGTGTACGTGGGACTGGGCGCCGTGACGGAGACGCGAGCCAAGGTGTACGGCTTCGACTACGAGCCGTGGTACGATTCGGTTCTCGCGGCCATGGCGGCCGCACCGGAGACGATGGAGGGCAAGGCGAAGGGCGTTGTCGGACGGTTGCAGGGTGCCCAGCAGGGACGATTGACTGCGCCTGGCGGCACGGACTTCCGCTTCGCGTTTCACGGCTCGGATCCGACGGCCTGGATTGGGCGGTTGAGCCCCGTCGAGGGCAAGCGGTCCACATTCTATCAATCCCTTCCAGAGGGTTCCGTAGGCATCGCCCTGCACCAGGGCAGCGGGGAGGGGAAGATTGTATCCACGACGCCCATCCCGTACGCAGGCGAGTGGATCCGCGGGCTCTCGTGGAGCTTCCGGGAAGGGCGCCTCACGGAGGTCCAGGCCAAGGAGAACGTAGAGCAGATGACGATGCGGTGGGATGAGGAGAAGCGCGCCCGCGGTGCGGACCAGCTGGGTTCCCTCGTCATCGGAGTCAACCCGAAGGCCCGATTCGGCTTCCTCAACGACGATATCGTGGAGGGCGCTATCACCCTCAACGTCGGGGACAACGAGGACTTCGACGGCACGAACGGGAGCGACTTCACGTTCCCGCTATTCCTCCGCGACGCGAGCCTCGAGGTCGACGGCAAACCCCTCGTCGTCGACGGGGTCCTGCAGGTCTGACGACGGCGGCCATGGAGCCACCGACCCTCGACGATGTCCGCCGGGCGAAAGAGGTCATTCGTCCTTACCTGGATCCGAGCC
>JBHIBW010000267.1:0-1615 GCA_046759265.1 Thermoplasmata archaeon | reverse complement strand
TCTACGGCGTGGGTCGGTCGGGCCTCGTGGGCAAGGCCTTCGCCATGCGCATGGTGCAGCTGGGCCTCCGGGTCTTCTTCATCGGCGAGACCATTACCCCCATCGTCGAGCCCAGCGACGTCGTGGTCATCGTGTCCCGCACGGGCGAGACCATGTCGGCGATCCAGACCGCGAACATCGTTCGGCGTGTGGGGGGTCACGTGATTGCCGTAACCGCCGACAAGGGGAGCAAACTGGCAAAGGCCTCCAGTCTCGTCCTGACTATTGAGGAGCCCCGTGACAGGGAGGCGGCGCGACATGCTCCGCTGGGCACCCTCTTCGAGGAATCCACCTTTCTCTTCCTGGACGTCCTCGTCGGCCTTCTCATGGATAAGCTGGGCCAGACGGAGGAGGACATGCGAGGCCGTCACGCCATCATGGTGTGAAATGGGGAAGCTTGATTAGCGCCATGAGGCTGTCCCTCCCGAATGGCCGGGGAGTTCGTCGTCACCCCGTGGGACGTCAAGGGAGAGATCGACTACAACCGACTGATTGAACGGTTCGGCACGCGCCCCGTGGAGGACGACCTGCTTGAACGTTTGCGGTCCCTGGCGGGGGACCTCCACCCCTTCCTCACGCGACGTATCTTCTACTCCCACCGCGACCTGGACTGGATCTTGGATGAGCACGAGAAGGGCAACCCGTTCTACCTTTACACCGGCCGAGGCCCTTCCAGCGATGTCCACGTGGGCCACCTGATGCCCTGGGTGCTCACCAAGTGGATGCAGGATACCCTCGGCGCCACCCTCTACTTCCAGCTCACGGATGACGAGAAGTTCCTGTTTCGGGACTTCGACAGCCTGGAGGAGTCCCACCAGGTTGGCGTGGAGAATGCCCTCGACATCATTGCCCTCGGCTTCGATCCCGCGAAGACGAGGATCTTCTTCGACTCGGACCTCATCCGGTGGATGTACCCCCTCGTCCTCCAGGTGGCCCGCCGCATCACGTTCTCCACCGTGAAAGCCGTCTTCGGGTTCACCGCCTCCAACAACATCGGGGAGATCTTCTATACGAGCATCCAGGCGGTTCCGGCCTTCTTGGAGAGCGCGGTCCAGGGAAAGAGCGTCCCGTGCCTCATTCCGTGTGGCATCGACCAGGATCCTCACTTTCGCATCACACGGGACGTGGCGCCCGGACTCGGGTTCCCCAAGCCGGCCCTCCTCCACAACAAGCTGATGCCGAGTCTCAAGGGCATGGGGGCGAAGATGTCGGCCTCCGATCCCTCCTCGGCCATTTTCGTCACCGACTCGGCCGAGACGGCTCGTCGATCCATCATGAACGCCGTGACGGGCGGCGGGGCGACGGTCGAAGAGCATCGCCGGGACGGGGGGAAGCCGGACGTGTGCCCCATCTTCCACCACTACGCCTACTTCTTCGAGATGGACGACGAGCATCTCCAAGAGGTCAACGACACCTGCCGGAGCGGGGAGCGCCTGTGTGGAGAGTGCAAGGAGGAGCTCGCCGACAAGGTGCTGTCCTTCCTGGAGGGCCACCAGGCGCGGCGGGAGGAAGCGCGGGATCGGTTGGATGACTTCCTGCTCAAAGACGGGGACCTGCCAGCGCTCGAGTCAACGTG
>JBHIBW010000266.1:0-1621 GCA_046759265.1 Thermoplasmata archaeon | reverse complement strand
GATCTCGCTGCCGCTGCTGGCCGCGGCCATCACGCTGATGTACGCCATGCGGCTCCGACCTGGGGATGTCTACCTCCGGCCGTTGGGGCTACGGCAGCTCTCCGTCCAGGCGGCCATCGCCCTCTCGGGCCTGGGACTCGGGGTCGTGGAGTTCTTCATCCTCCGTCCCGCGGACGCCCCGTGGATTCCCGAACTCACCTTCGGGCTCTTTCTCCCGGCGGCGATCGCGATCGGGCTGGGGGCGGGGTTGACGGAGGAGCTGATCTTCCGGGGCCTGTTGCAGCCGCGGACGGAGGAGATCGTCGGCAAGGCGGCGGGCCTTCTCTTCGTCGCCCTCGTCTTCGCCGCGATGCACATCGGCTTCCGATCGGGCCTGGATCTCGCATTCGTCTTCGCGGTCGGCCTCTACTTCGGGTTCGTGGTCCAGCGGACGAAGCATCTCGTGGGCGTGATCTTAGCGCACGGCCTGGCCAACGTGGCGCTCTACCTGCTCATGCCCTTCTACTTCTGAGAACTAGAGGACCTCCCAGACCTTCACCGCCACGATGACGGCGAAGACCAGGAGGAGGGGAATGATCGGGATGACGACGTACCGGGAGAGGGTCCGGAGTCGACGACCCCCGCTCCCCGACTGGGCCTCCGCGCTGCTGAGCTCCTTCGTGATCAGCAGAAGGAGGAGGGCGACCACGGCGACAGCGCCGAGGGTGCCCGCGGCCAGGGCCACCGCGGTGGCGGTGACGGCCGAGGTGGCAACGGTCGTAATCATGAGCGTAGGCGCATTGCGAGGTGCTTTACTTAAAGCTTGTCTAAGAATTATTGAAAGGGATAAGTCCGACGCGCCCTCGTCGGCTAGCCTCGGATTTGCACCAAGTAGATCCGATTTCCGTCCTCGCCCCCTTGATAGACGAGCTGGTTCTCGTTCAGGAGGGGCTGGAAGGACTCCCCCCCGATGACCTGGAAAGGCAGGGGGAACACCTGCGCGCCCCGGGTCTGCCAATTCTCCTCCAACAGCAGAATCGAGCCGATGGGCAGGACGTCACCTGCGAGGATACGCAAGGGCAAGTTCGCGCTGGCATCCAGGTGGAAGTACCATTGCATGACGTTCGCCATCCGCTGATCGGTGGAGACAATCGAGACCCCGGATGGTGCGAGCCGACCGAAGGCCGCGAGCTCGTACTCGAAGGTGGTGTTCTGCACCTGGAAGACCTCCTCCGTGGCGTAGGTCATGGGCAGCGTGAGGAACAGGACCCCGATGACGCCGGCCGACAGGAAGGCCCGTTTCCGCCTTCCCATCGGCCGGACGAGGGCCGTCGCCACGGTCAACGCCAGCCCGAAGTCTAGGTAGTCCACCGAGCGGTAGGCGAGGAGATGGGAGAGCGGGTCCAGCCCGCGCAGCAGGGCGTAGACGAGGACTGTCAACGGCGCAAGGAGGAGGGCGATCGGGACCGCCTTCCGCAGATGGGAGGAGAGACGGTGGACGTTGAGCCCGATGAGGGCGAGGACGGCGAGCGGGACGTAGGCCAGGGTGACCACGAAGAGCCAGGGGGAGGTGGGGACCGTGCCTGGGATCAGGGGCCGGAAGGCGTTCACCAGGACGAGAAGGAAGGCTCCGATGATGACG
>JBHIBW010000265.1:0-1624 GCA_046759265.1 Thermoplasmata archaeon | reverse complement strand
GCCCTGTTGAGCATCATGGTGAACGTGATCATATCCAGCCGCGTCAGCGATGTTCGGGCCTCCCAGCAGTTGGGTACCCTCGTGGTCGTCCCCGCCATCTTCCTCTTCATCGGGGTCATTGCGGGGGCCCTCGTCTTCGACGTGACGACCCTCTCGATCTTCGCCCTCGTCGTGCTGTTCCTCGACCTGGTGATGATCTATCTGGCCCTGCGGGTGTTCAATCGGGAGGACATCCTCGTCCGCTGGACGTGACTATCCGGTGTCGCCCTGCCAGGCCCCCGCGAGGTCCGACCACCAGGACCCCCGTCCGTCGAACGGGACGTAGAGGGCAAGGCGGTCGAGGGCGCCTCGGTACTTTGCTCGCAGGGCGGGAACCAGTGCATCGGGGTGCGCCCGCAGAATAACCTCCTCCAGGAACGCGTCGGGAATCTCACCCGCCATCTCATCCCAGCGGCCCCGGACGGAGAGCTTGTGAAGGCGTTCGCCTACGGCGCCGTGACCGTGAATCTCCAGAACGCGCCGGTACGTTCGCGTGGAGGCGTAGAAGGCGACCTGGTCGGCGGCGATGCGAAAGGCGCTCTCTTGATCCTCATCGCTCGCACCCAAGGCCACGAAGACGGGAGCCACGAAGGTGACGTCTTCCATTGACCGACCGGTCCTGCGGGCGCCCTCGGCCACGGCGGGTCTCAGCACGTCCTGCAGGTAGCGTAGGGTGTGGAAGGGGTGCACGTGAAGCCCTTCGCAGATCTCCCCGGCCAGCTCCGCCATGCCCGGATTCACCCCCGCGAGGTAGATGGGAATCTCGGGGTGTTCCAGGGGCCCCGGATTGAAGAACGGGGTCATCAGGTTGGACGCGAAGTAGCGTCCTCGGAAGTCCAGCGGCTCCCCGTCCTGCCAGGCCGCCCAGATGGCTCGCAGGGCCAGAATGACCTCCTTCATCTTCGGGCGGGGAGGGACCCAAGGGACGCCGAAACGACGCTCCATGTGCCCCTTCACCTGGCTCCCGAGCCCGAGAATGAACCTCCCGGCCGATAGGGCCTGGATATCCCAGGCGGTGTAGGCGAGGGCCATGGGGCTCTTCGAGAAGGCCACGGAAATGGCCGTCCCCACGTCGAGGCGCTCCGTGTGTTCCGCGGCCAGTGTGGAGGCGAGGAGGGAGTCATGGGAGGTCTCCCCGATCCAAAGGCCCTCGAATCCCATCGCCTCGGCCGCCTCGGCCAGGCGGGGGATCTCACTGGGGGTCGTCGGCGGCAAGAAGGCGTCGAGCTTCATCGTCGCCACCCGGAACCCGTACGGTGGCTACTGACGGGGCCGCCAGATGCGCCGGATGGACGAGACGAGACGGGGAAGGAACCCCTGGACGGCGGCCGCCGCGAGCTCGGCGGTCCCCGGCGGGCTCTTGCTGACGGTGAGGGTGGGCCCGTCCTTGGCCAGGATGTACACGGTCTCCCCCTCGGCCACTTCCTCCCCGGACTCCGACTTCCACATCTCCCCCTCGAAGAGGACGTACCCTTTCTCCCCGGGCTTCAACCCGTCGATGGCCTCTGCTTCCTCCCCGATCATTCGATGGAAGGGCTTCGCCCGACGGGCCTGGAGAACCTTGTACATCGCGAAGAGCAAGAAG
>JBHIBW010000264.1:0-1632 GCA_046759265.1 Thermoplasmata archaeon | reverse complement strand
AAAAATTGTGCAGGCCCTCCAAGCAGAAGTCGCGCGGGAAGTAGCGCGCCTCGTCTCCCGCGTCCTGGCGGATCGCCAGCGACTCGGTTACCTGGACCTAGAGGCCAGCGAGATGGCCATCCGGGCCTCGATGCACCAGATGGGTGGCGCGGTGTTGGAGAAGCTGCTCAACGCCGATGGGGGGGGCTATCGCGGGGCACGGATCGACTGCGGCCAGGGGCACCAGGCCAAGTTCGTTGAGTACCGGGGAAAGGAGGTCATCACGGTGCTCTCCCCCGTCGAGGTCTTGCGGGCCTACTACCATTGTGCCTCCTGTGAAGGCGGGGTGATCCCGAAGGACCAAGAGCTAGACATCGTCGGGACTTCCTTCAGCCCGGGGGTGCGTCGCATGATGGGCCGCGTCGGCGGCAAGGAACCCTTCGAGGAGGGACGGGGGGACCTGGAAGAGTTGGCTGGCGTTCTCGTCAAGACCAAGCAGGTGGAGCGGGTCTCGGAAGATATTGGCAAACAGATGGAGACGATTGCCCAACACGAGTGTGAGCTCGCTATGTCGGGCAAGGTCGTGCTGCTCAAGGCGGTGCCGAAGCTGTACATCGCCATGGACGGGACCGGGGTGCCGATGGTCCCGCACGAGACCGAAGGGCGCCAGGGCAAGGACGAAACCGGGAAGGCCAAGACCCGCGAGGCCAAGCTGGGGTGCGTTTTCACCCAGACGAGGCTCGACGACAAGGGGTATCCCGTGCGCGACGAGGAGTCCACGACCTACGTGGGGGCCATCGAGACGGCCGAGGCGTTCGGGCCCCGCATCTACACGGAGGCGGTACGACGGGGCGTCACGCGGGCTGAGACGGTGATCGTCCTCGGAGACGGGGCGCCCTGGATCTGGGGGATTGCCGATGAGCACTTCCACGGCGCGATCCAGATCGTCGACCTCTACCACGCCCGGGAGCACCTAGCCAATCTGGGCAAGCTCGTCTACGGACCGGCCAGCGCCGAGGCGAAGGAGTGGGCGCGGACCTGCGTCACGCAACTGGACGCCGGGGAGGTCGAGGGTGTGGTTGCCTCGATGCGGCGACTACGGCCTCGAGAGGAGAAGGCCCAGGAGGAGGTTCGCAAGGCCATCGAGTACTTCCAGACCAACGCGGAACGGATGCGCTATGCACGCTTCCGCAGCCAAGGTCTATTCGTCGGATCGGGCGTCGTGGAGGCGGGCTGCAAGACCATCGTCGGGCAACGGCTCAAGCAATCGGGTATGCGCTGGACTGTCCGGGGCGCCAACGCCATCATCGCCCTGCGTTGCTGCCAACTGAGCGGTCGCTGGGAGGAATTCTGGGAGGCTCGCTCAGTCGGCTAGCCCCAGGAACCCACAAATTTGTCGCACACCCAAACACCTCGACGGTCTTGACAAAGCCCTTTTTGGATGGTATGAATGGAACAGGAGGCATTTTCCGCCTCCTATACGTATTTTTGTGAGAGATTTAGAACCTGAGTGCTGGGAGGATGCAAGGTGTATGCAGTCATCCAAACGGGGGGGAAGCAGTATAGGGTTTCCCCGGGGGATGTGATCGTCGTGGAGAGGCTTCCAGGGGAAGTCGGGAGTCGGATAGAGCTGGGCCAAGTCCTCATGGTTTC
>JBHIBW010000263.1:0-1635 GCA_046759265.1 Thermoplasmata archaeon | reverse complement strand
CCTTCGGAAGTCAAACTACGCCGACGTCCTCCAAGAGCTGGACCATGTGGACCACATCGAGGGCCACGCCTCCTTCCGGGCGAACACTGAAGTCGAGGTGGACGGACGACGAATCGAGGGCCGCCGGTGCCTCCTGGCCACGGGTTCCACGATCCGAATCCCTCCCATTTCAGGGTTGGAGGAGCTCGACTACCTGACGAACGAGTCCATCCTCGCCTTGCCGTCTGTCCCGAAGAGCTTGCTGGTCCTCGGCGGCGGACCTCTGGGACTCGAGTTCGCCTAGATGTTCCGGCACTTCGGATCCGAGGTCGTCGTGTTGGAGATGATGGACCGGATTCTACCAATGGAGGAGCCGGAGGTTTCCCACGAAATCCACCGGTACCTTGCGGAGGAAGGCATCGCCATATACCCCCGTGTGAGGGCGAGAGAGGTGACTCGGGAGAACGGCGGTGTCGTGATATCGGCGGACGTGGGGTCGGACGAGATAACCCTACGAGGGGAGGAACTCCTTGTTGCCACTGGCGTGACCGCCGGCCTGAACCTGGCGAAGGCCAAGGTAGAGGTGACTTCAGCGGGCTTTGTGCAGGTAGATCCGGAGTTGCGGACCAGCAACGGGAGCATTTTCGCGGCGGGAGATTGTACGGGCACTATGCCCCTGGAAACCGTGGCAGCCAAGCAGGGTTATGTCGCGGCGACGAATGCGCTCACGGGATCCAACGAGACGATCGACTACTCGAGCGTTCCCCATGCCGTGTTCACGAACCCTCAGGTTGCCAGCGTGGGCCTGACCGAGGAAGCCCTCATGGAACGAGACGGAGTGTGCGCGTGCCGGGTCATCCCCCTTGAAAAGGTCGCGAAGGCGTTGACGGGGAGGGCACGAGGGGCATCCTGAAGCTGGTCGTGGATCCCAAGACCGCGAAGCTAGTGGGGGCCCACATCGTCGCCCCGGGGGCCGCGGAAATTGCGACGGCCGCGACCTATGCCATCAAGATGGGCATGACCGTGGACGACGTCATAGATACGGTCCATCTCTTTCCGACGTATGCTGAGGTTCTGAAGCTAGGGGCCTTGGCCTTCCGCATGAACATCGACGTCATGCCCTGTTGCGTCGTGTAAGGTTCACGGGACCCGAGCCTTCGCCCGGTGCGAGCCGGCGACCTGATGCGGCCCGCTATTCCAAGCACCTCCCCTGTGGTTACGCTGCTTCAGCGGCCTTTTTCGAAGAAGCCACGAAAACCTCAAGAAAGAGACTTCAGCGCAGCGCAGTCTCCATCGATGAACGGGTCGAGGTACGAGAGATGGCGGACTGGATTCTTTGGGTTCCCCTGTTCCTATTGCTGGGAGCTCCAACGGCCATGCTGATGCTCGACCGCATCAGGGGACTGCCAGCCCCGAAGTTTCTGAGGACTCAGGGGATTCCGGCTCTCATCCTCCTCGTCGCCATCACGATCTACCTGGTGGCCTGGGGACACCCCCTCGCAGGCCTGATCGTTTGGGGCCTAATTGGGGGCTTGGTGGCTACCGTCGCGCTGGATGCTGTCAGGCTGGCGGGCGTGAGGCTGGGAGCCTTCCCGATGGACATGCCTCTGATGTTCGGCATGATCATCCTGGGCTTGGCCCCCGCGGCCCATGGAG
>JBHIBW010000262.1:0-1653 GCA_046759265.1 Thermoplasmata archaeon | reverse complement strand
CCTTCATCCTCTGCACGGGCGGGGCCGGCCGGACGTACCAGTTCACCACGAACGGGATGATCAAGACGGGCGACGGGATGGCCATGGCCTACCGGGCGGGGGCGCCGCTGAAGGACATGGAGTTCGTGCAATTCCATCCCACGGCCCTCCCGGGGACAGGCATCCTCATCACGGAGGCCTCCCGCGGGGAGGGCGGATACCTACGAAACGCGGAGGGGGATCGCTTCCTCAGGGACTACGTCCCGGGGAAGATGGAGCTGGGACCCCGAGATCTCCTCTCCCGGGCCATCATGACGGAGATCCGCGAGGGGCGGGGCATCGAGGGGCCCTACGGCGCGTATGTGCACCTGGATCTCACGCATCTCGGGCGCAAGGTCCTGCGAGAGCGGCTCCCCATGGTCCGGGAGTTAGCGGAGAAGTACGTCGGCATCGACCCCGAAAAGGAGTCCATCCCGGTCCGGCCCGGGGTCCACTACATGATGGGGGGTGTCCACACCGATGTGACGGGTCAGACCGCCATTGCGGGCCTCTACGCGGCGGGGGAAACGGCCTGCGTCAGCATCAACGGCGCGAACCGCCTCGGCTCCAACTCCCTCACCGAATGCCTGGTCTTTGGGGCCCGCGCGGGGCAGGCCGCCGGCCGGTATGCCCGACAGGCGGCGAACCAGCACGTGCCGACCGAGACCGTCCAGGCCGAGGAAACGCGACTCTACGACGAACTCCTGGGGCACGAGCGCGGGGGATTGGGCGTCGCCGAGATTCGCGACGAGCTCCGGATGACCATGGAGGACAAGGCGGGCATCTCCCGGGACGAGCAAGGGCTCAAGGAGGGCGCCAAGGCCATCGCTAAGCTCAATGCCTCCTTTGCGAAGGTGGCCGTGACCGACAAGGATCGGGTGTTCAACACGGAACTCGTCTCCGTCCTGGAGCTGGAGTCGATGCTGCAGGTGGCGGAGACGGTGATCCACTCCGCGCTTCGACGCACGGAGACGAGAGGCGCCCACTTTCGGACAGACTTCCCGGAGCGGGACGACGAGAAATTCCTCGCCCACACCGTGGTGACCCAGGGGGAGACCGGTCCAGAGACCGAGTACCTGCCCGTGACCATCACCCGCTGGAAGCCCGAGGCCCGGGTGTATTGAGCATGGCCGAGGAGATCGTCCTCCGGGTCACCCGTTATCGGCCGGAACAGTCCCCCCTGCCCTTCCACGAGGACTTCACGGTGCCGTTCCGGCGGGACATGATGGTGCTGGACGCCCTGGCCTACGTGAAGGATCACATGGACGGGAGCCTCGCCTTCCGATGGTCCTGCCGCATGGGCATCTGCGGGAGCTGCGGGGCGGACGTGGACGGGACCGCCCGCCTCACATGCGCCACGTTCCTCCACGAGCTCCGGGGGCCCATCGTCCGGGTGGGGCCCCTGAACCACTTCCCGATCATCAAGGACCTCGTCGTCGACATGGACGACTTCATGGAGAAGCTCCAGCTCGTCAAGCCCTGGATCATCCGCGACGACGAGAAGCCGTTGGAGCAGGGAGAGTACATTCAGCTCCCGGAGCAGGTCGAGCTGTTTCGGCAGCAGTCCCTGTGCATCAACTGCATGATCTGCTACGCCGCCTGCCCCGTGTACGGCCTGGAGCCGGAGTTCATCGG
>JBHIBW010000261.1:0-1658 GCA_046759265.1 Thermoplasmata archaeon | reverse complement strand
CGATGATGATGACGAGTTCGAGTTTGAGGGGGTCATCGACGGGGTCGAGCTAGAAATGGAAATCGAGTGGGTTGGCGAGAACACCTTCGAGTTTGAGTTCGAGGTGGAAGGAGCCGACCTTGACGGACTGGAGAACACCGTGGAAATCTCGCTCACCATCGGAAACGACTCGGGAACAACCACGGCCGACTGGGACTACGACGAGGATGACGAGGACGATAACGAATGCGGAAAGAGAGGCAAGGGCCACGATAAGGGCAAGGGCAAGGGTCATGGCACGGGCCATCAGGACTGCGACGAGGACGACGACTGATCCCTTTTTTGTCACGAGCGCAACGTGGGGCGAGCCCTCCCGGCTTCCCCCTCACCTTCTTTATTAGAAGCCCTTCATTTTCACCAGATGTCCACCGCGATCATCTACCTAGGTCACGATCCAGCATACGCGGACCGCCCCATGGTGGAGCTAAACTACATTCGGGAGTTCGACGCCAGGATCCAGACACGGGGCCCTACTTACGTCACCCTTGATCGGACCGCTTTCTACGCGGAGTCAGGAGGACAGCCCTTCGACACGGGGCGGTTAGAGTGGGAGGGAGGCTCTACGCGGGTTCAGAAGGTGCTCAAGGAAGGGAAGGAAACGCGGCATTACGTGGGGGACGTACCGGCCGCGGAGAAGGTGGTCGGGCGAGTGGACTGGGATCGCCGCCACGCGCACATGCGAATGCACACCGCACAACACCTCTTCTCGGGTCTCGTGTTCCAGCGCTTCGGGGCGCGGACTACGGGCAACCAGCTCTACGTGGATTACAGCCACGTGGACTTCTCTCCCGCTGCGTTTTCGCCCGACGACCTAAAGGCCATGGAGAGGGAATTCAACGAAGTCGTTGACATGGCCATGCCGGTCACTATTTTTGAGGAGGACCGGGCCGTCTTGGAGAGACAGATTACAAAGGAGAGGGCGATCCTGGACCTCATCCCCCAGAGCATTCGCCGCCTGCGTGTCATTCAGATCGGAGACCGCGACCTCTGCCCGTGCGGCGGCACTCACGTGCGGAATACTTCAGAAATCGGCCACATGCGGGTTCTCCGACGCCGAAGTAAGGGCAGAGAGATCGATCGAGTGACCTACGAACTCGCCTGAGGCCACGGGCCGCTCTGCTGGATTCGAGGGGCTCAGGCGTAGACGAAACTGGGTGGGAAGCCCCTCGCAAAGGGTTTTTCCATCTGGCACGGTTCGCCCCCGATGAAGTACCCCAAGCGGGTGGCGAGCCTTCTGGAAGGTGCGAAGGCGGACGTCGGGGACGAGGTCCGGGTCACGGTCGAGGGGGAGACATACCAAGGCATCGTGATGCCCCACCATTCGTTTAGCGAAAAGGACATCCTCACGATCAAGCTGGCCAACGGCTACAACGTCGGCCTGCGCGTCACCAAGAAAACGCCTCTGAAGCGGGTGGCCAAGGGTCGGGACCGGGCGGTCCCCCGGCGCAAGGTGCCTACGAGTCCCGACAAGCCCAACGTCTCGTTCCTCGGGACCGGGGGCACCATCGCCAGCTACGTGGACTACCGCACCGGGGCCGTCTACCCCGCCCTCAGCGCGGAGGAGCTCGCCTCCTACGCCCCGGACCTGGCCGACATCTGCAACGTCCAGGCCCGCATCC
>JBHIBW010000260.1:0-1682 GCA_046759265.1 Thermoplasmata archaeon | reverse complement strand
GGGGGCTGGGCGTGGGTGTCATCCTGGCTACGACCGCGGGGTTTGATCAGGAGCTGTTGGAGGCCTTCTTCGGGAACATCGCGACGGTGAGCGCGGTGGACCTCATCCTGTTGGGTTCCCTCCTCGGGGTCCTTCTCCTTGCTCTAGTGGGCCTCTACAAGGAGTACGTCTACCTGACCTTCGACGAGGAGACCGCCGAGGCCAGCGGTCTGCCCACCCACGCCTTGAACATCCTCTTCGTGGTCCTCACGGCCATCGCCGTCGTGGCCGCCATTCGCATCGTGGGTGTACTCCTCGTGGCCTCCCTTCTGATCCTCCCCGCGGCAGCGAGCCAGCACATAAGCCGCAGCTTCCGACAGTCCGTCGCATTGGCCGTCGTGTTCGCCGTCACGGCGACCCTTCTCGGCATCATCCTGGCGTTCCTTCTGGATTGGCCGCCCGGGGGGGCGGTGGTCCTGATCAGCTTGGCCCTCTTCGCTGCGGCCGTTCTCGGGATGCGGGCTCGGCAGAGCCTACAGGGCGCGGGCTGAATCGGTCCCGTCGTAGGGTTATAAGGAACTCACTCCTTGGTTTCCTCCGTGGGGGAATCGGACGCTACCAGCCTCCTCACCCGAGCCCAACGGTCGTTGGAGGCGCAGCGCTTCGAGCAGGCGAGGGTCGCCATCGTGGAGGGACAGGCGCGCTTTCCTGACAACGACAAAGTCCGGGATCTCTTCCAGCAGATCCACCTCGCCGACGGCGTCCGTCGTCACCGCAGGGCCCAGGACCTGCGTCGGGACGAGATTCGAGGCTTGGGGAAGGCGGAGCGGGCCGCCTACCGGGATAGCGACCGCGTCACGGAGGAGTTCCGGGAAGCCGTTGCGGGCCTGGACCGGGTGTTGACACTCGAGCCCAATCATGCGAAAGCCATGATGCTCAAAGCCGGCGTCCTCGACCGGATGGACCGCGCGGGGACTCGGGGGGAGGTTCAGGACCTCCTGACCAAGGCCCTCTCTCTGCATCCCGAGAACGCTGAGCTCCTCTTCGCGTGGGACCGATTAGCTGCCCCCTGCCCTCACTGCCAGGATACGGGCATCTGTCCCGATTGCCAAGGGGCGGGGGAGATATCCGCCTTCCTCGTCCGCCACATCTGTCCCACGTGCAAGGGCCGCGGGGGTTGCCGCCGCTGCGGGCTCTTCTGAACGCGAACTCCAGGCTGGTGGCCGGCTACGCCTCGGGCATGACGCGGAGACTGCCTTCCTCACCTACGTGATCGGGTGCAGTGATCAGACAACGGTAGGTGAAGGTTCCCGCGAGGGTGGCATGAAACCGGACCTCCACCGTCTCATTGGCGTTGACCCACCGGGAAATGCCGAAGGCCGTCAGCCCGAAATGGTGATCCTGGTCCACAGCGGTCACGTTGAGCGCCACGAGGTCGCCCTGCATGACCTGGACGACGGCGGGATCCACCCCCAACGAGGAGATGCGGAGGTCGTAGGAGACGAGGGGAGGACCTGCAACGGACTGGGGGTCGGGCGGCCGGTAGATGAGGGCGAAGAAAAGGGTCGCGAGGAGGAGGATGACCAATAGAACTAGCGTTGACTTTGCCCATCCCTTCACGGCGAGGGTATCCGTCTCGGGCTTAAAAGGACTGCTGGGCGAGTTGCCTCCGAAGGGAATTCTGAGGGTCCTCGAAATCCGCG
>JBHIBW010000259.1:0-1684 GCA_046759265.1 Thermoplasmata archaeon | reverse complement strand
ATGGTCCTCGTGGCGGTCCACGCCTCCCAGACCACGCGCTACCGGCGCATCGCGGAGCGGGCGCGCCAGGATGACATCACGTCGGAGGCCGCGTTCCAGACGCGGGATCGGCGGGAACTGCGGTGGGGGCTCGGCGGGGTCATCGCCCTGGCGGACGAAGTCGTGGTCAACGAGGGCGACCTCGCGGAGTTCCGCGCTCAGGTCGGTGCGATCCTGGAGCGGGTCTTCCCGTGACGGAGGCCTTCCACCGCCTGGACTTCCGGGTCCACGTCCACGCCACGGAGGTGGAGGATCGGGTGCGGAAGGCCTTGGCCTTTGTGAGCGGGGTCGAGGATCCCACCGTGAAACGGGCCGAGGGACACCACGGCAACCCCATCTCCGTTCTCATGGCCAGCCTCCGCCGGTCCGCGGACATTCGCGCATTCTGGGACCGGGTGCGAGCAGACGGACAGATCGCCACCGTCCTTGCCGAGCTGGAGAAACGGCTGGACGCCCGCGGTCAGCTCTCCCTGCGGTTCGACAAGCAGGAGGCGTACCGCAGACGGATGAAGTTGGTCCGACATGATGATGTCGTGTCCGTCAAGGGCAAGGTGGCGGCCTATCCGGCCCGGAGGGAACGGGCCTTGGAGGTAGCCCGCGCGTACCTGCAGGAGGGTAGGCGACGGACCTAACCCCTGAGCAGGAGACCCTCCTCCGGGACGGAACGCCCGCCGAGCAGAAGGCGATGGAACTCCTCGTGGCCCTGGGCACCGTTTACGAGGCGGATCGTCTCATCCCCGTGTCCTCGGTCCATGTGTCCGGGGCGAGCTACGCCATCGTGGGCAACGCGGGACTCGGCTTCCTCGAGGACTTCTCCGCCACGGCCCGGGTTCGGGTCCGGACCACGGTCAATCCCCTCGGCATGGACACGAAAGCCTGGAAGGCGATGGGCGTCTCCGCTGAGTTTGCGGACCGCCAGGGGAGGATCGCGGCGGCCTACCGGCGCATGGGGGCCGAGGAGACGTGGAGCTGCATCCCGTATCAGATCGGGAACCGTCCGGGGCGGGGGGAGCACGTGGCGTGGGCCGAGTCCTCCGCCGTCGTGTTCGCGAACTCCCTGCTCGGCGCTCGGACGAATCGGGAAGGGGGACCCGCCGCTCTCGCATCGGCCGTGACCGGTCTCACCGCGAACTACGGTCTCCACCTGGCGACGCATCGAGAGACCACCGTCCGGGTCGAGGTCCTGCCCGACATCCGCGGGTATGAGTATTCCTTGCTGGGTCACCACCTCGGACGCGAGCTGGGCAGCGGGGTTCCCTTCCTCGAGGGGATCGAAGGCTCGGAGGACGCGTGGAAGGCCTTCGGAGCGGCCCTGGCCACGAGCAGCGACATCGACATGTTCCACGTCAAGGGACACACCCCGGAGTGGGAATCGGCGAAGGTCGAGGGCCGCCCCCCGCTTCAGGTGCAGAAGGAGGATCTGATTCGGGCGAGGGAGGAGCTCCTGACCACCGAGTCCTACGGCGTGATCGCCTTTGGGTGTCCGCAACTCTCGCGCCGTGAACTCGAGGAGGTCGCGGGGTTGATGGAGGACCACCGGCCCCGGGTCCCGGTGTGGGTCTTCACGAGCCGCGCCGTCGCCAGCCAGGCCCAGGAGGCCGTGCAACGCATCGAACGGCACGGCGGACGCGTGTGGGCGGACACG
>JBHIBW010000258.1:0-1693 GCA_046759265.1 Thermoplasmata archaeon | reverse complement strand
GTGTGCGACTCGAAGAAGAAGGAGAGCTCCCGCACACGAATGAAGGTCCGGGTCTGCTTGGTCTCGTAGCGAAAGACGGGGACGATCTGGTAGAGCTTGAGGGGCAGGTCCGTGTGGGCGCGAATCCAGAGAGAGTACAGGCTATACATGGCGGCCTCGCTCGTGGGCCGGAGGAGGAGGCGCACGTCGAGTTCGTTCAGGCCGCCGTGGGTGACCCAGTAGACGTTGGCCCCGAACCCCTTGATGTGGTCGGCTTCCTTCTGGAACTGGTCCTCCGGGACCAGAACGGGGAACTGGACCTCCTCGTGGTTCGTCCTGTCCATCTCGTCGTGCATGAAGCCGTTGATGAGCCGCATCGCCCGTAGGCCGTACGGCGTCCAGACGTTCATCCCCTTGATGGGGTACCGGCGGTCGACGATCTGCGCGTTGTCAATGGCCTCGAGATACCACTCCGCGAAGTTGGAATCCTTCTCCATGGGGATGGGGGCCTATTCAGGGGGCGGTTTTAGAGGTTTGGCGGGCCCCGTCGCGGGATTCCCGTCCCGGTCATCGGACGTACTCCCCCTCCTCCCAGAGCCAGTCTGCGACATCGCGTGCCCAACGCACGAATCGTGGATCACCGGAGGCAAAGAAGGCCGCGTAATCCATTCGCCCGCCGCGCGCGGGGAAGGAGATGCACGCCGCCGACTCGCTGATGGCGGCGGCCATCGGCAGGCTGGGGACGAGGCGGAAGAGGTGACTGGTCGATTCGGAGGGGCGAGGCCCCCGGTAGCCCTGCTCCAAGACCACGCGGACCCGAGATCCCCCTGTCTCCTTCGCCTCCAGCGCCTCGATGGAGTCCTTCGGGAGCTCGGGAGCAAGAAGAGCCAGCCTCTTCGTTGCCCCACCGAAGATCATCTCGTCTCGGGCGAAGTTGGTGAAGGTCCCCCCTGGCGTCTCGCCCGTGGCCAGATCGCCAAGTCGTGCCACAAAGGGTTCCGGAAGCCCGGATAGGTCATGGGTGCGGAAGTATGCCTCGTTCTCAGTCAAGAATTCAATCGGTCCCAGGGAGCCTAGGACCAGGCGGCCAAAGGGCGTCGCCCGATAGGCCCCCTTAGGTGTCTGTTCCACCAGCCCGGAGCCCCCTAGCCGATCGAGGTGTCTAGAGGTCTCCGGATTCTTTGCCTCCAACGTCCGGGCAATTTCGGTCAACCGCTCCTCCCGGTCGCTGACGAAGCGCAGAATCGCGAGCCGCGTTGGATGTGAGAGCTCGAAGAGCAACTCCGGCGTCTTCATGGGTCCACTTCCTTTGGACGAAACCGAACGCCGTCGGGTAGGTCCGACAGGGCCTATATACCGTCCGTCCGCGGGTCCTCGGAACATGGACCAAGGACGTATGGATTCCGCAGAATCAAGACCGACGAAAGCAGATGAGACGGCTGCAATCGCCTGCGCGCTCCCTGACTCGAAGTTCGTCTCACGGGCGGAGCAGGTCATTGCAGACTTCTCCCAGGGCCTCCTTCAGGTCGAGGAGCTGAACGACGGGTACGCGCTGAGATTCCCAGGTAGCGAAGGGTGGATCACCAGGCTCGTGGACTTCATCAGCGGAGAACGTTCCTGCTGTCCCTTCTTCGCCTTCGAACTGGCTTTCGAACCCGAAGGTGGGAGCGTCTGGCTTCGACTCCACGGGGCCGGGGTGAAACAGTTTCTCGAA
>JBHIBW010000257.1:0-1694 GCA_046759265.1 Thermoplasmata archaeon | reverse complement strand
TTGGACATCGGGGATGAGGTGTTCACCCCGGAGCGGCGACGGCAGGACGAGGCGGGCGTCGCCGAGGGGGGCGGGACCATCCTTACCGCCGTGACCCGGGAAGAGGACGGGACCATCTCGGGACTCACGGAGATGGGTTACTACCCCGAGGAGGACTGGATGATCCATCAATGGATGACCGGGGTGCGGCGTCCCTACCGAGGGCGGGGACTCGGCAAGTGGATCAAGGCCGCCATGCTGCTGCGGGTTCGCGAGGAGTTCTCCCAAGTCCGTGTCGTCCGAACAGGGAACGCGTTCTCGAACGCCCCGATGCTCTCCATCAACGAACGTCTCGGATACAAGCTGTATCGGGAGGGAATGGAGGTCCAAATCAGCGTAGAGGATCTTGAGACGTACCTCGCCAAAGCTCCCGTGAGCGAGGGGACTGTCCTCGAGAAGGAGGACGGACTCGCCGGGATGTAAGCCGTATGAGGTTTGGACCTTCGAGTTCGAGGAGGCTCCCCGCCACCCGCGAGGCTATCGGCCCGCGAAGGGCGGCAGGGAGGCCTACAGACATGGTTGACGTCAGAATCGTCCCATTCGAGCCAGAGCAGGCAACGCAGGAGGAGTGGGCCCGTCTCCACCTCTACCGTCGCAAGCGGCACCAGGAAGTGGACCCAGACGATCCCGAACTGGAGGATGCGACGATCGAGGCGATCATGAAGCGTCCCGATCTCCACTGGGAGCGACAGCTCTTCGCCGTCCTCGACCCCGCGAAACCCGACGCGTACATTGGTTGGGTGACCTTCGAGGTCGGGAGACCGGATGCACTCGACTACGAGGAGAACAAGCACATCCTCTGGACCGAGATGGAGGTCTTGATCCCCTGCCGCAGGCAAGGCATCGGTCGACGCCTGCTTCAAGAAGCCGCCCAGGTCGCAAGGGAGCGAAAGAAGTCGGTGCTCGTAGGCTGGACCAATGAAGCCGATGGGATGGCATTCTGTGAGGCCATCGGCGCCGAAGTGGGCCAGAGGGCGCGCGAGAGCCGTCTGAAGCTCGACGCCGTGGACTGGGACATGGTGGCGAAGTGGGTGGCCGAAGGTCCCGAGCGGTCCCCCGATTCCACCCTGCGGTGGTTCACCAAGCGAATCGACAACGAGGCCATCGAGGAGTTCGCTGCCGCCCTCACGGAGGTCGCGAACATGGAACCACGAGACAATCTGAAGATCGGAGACGAGGTCTTCACACCCGAGCGGGTGCGGGAACGCGAATCCCGCATCGGCGAGTCTGGGGGCACCATCCTCACTGCGGTCACCCAGGAGGCGGATGGCGCGATCTCCGGTCTGACCCAGATGGGGTACTTCCCCGAGGAAGACTGGATGATCCACCAATGGATGACCGGCGTTCGGCGGCCCTATTTGGGTCGGGGTCTCGGAAAGTGGTTGAAGGCCGCCATGCTCCAGCGGGTGCGGCAGGAGATGCCCCGGGTGAAGGTCGTCGTCACGGGCAACGCCTTCTCTAACGCCCCCATGCTCTCCATCAACACGCGACTCGGGTTCAAGCTCTACCGGGAGAGTATCGTCCCCCAGATCAGCATTGAAGACCTCGAGGCCTTCCTAGGCCGCGATTCCCAAACCGAGAAGGCAGCTACGGCAAAGTAGGATGGACTCGCCGGGATTTGAACCCGGGATCGCCGGCTTAGAAGGCCGGTGCCC
>JBHIBW010000256.1:0-1697 GCA_046759265.1 Thermoplasmata archaeon | reverse complement strand
CGTCGGGCACGCTTAAGTAGCTCACGTTCCTGCGATTGGTCCGTGGTCCAAGTCGTCGAGTGCGTCCCTAACTTCAGCGAGGGGAGGCGCGCCTCGGTTGTCAAAGCGATTTCCGAGGCCGTCGAGGGTGTGGAGGGGGTTCGCCTGCTCGGGGAGGAGATGGATCCGGACCACAACCGGGCCGTCCTCACCTTGGTGGGCGAACCGGACTCCGTTGTCGAGGCGGCCTTTCAGGCCATCTCCAAAGCGGTGGAGCTTATCGACCTGACCCAGCATCAGGGAGAGCACCCTCGCATCGGCGCCGCCGACGTCGTCCCCTTCGTCCCCATCGCCAACATTACGATGGAGGAGTGTGTGGCATTGGCCGGCGAGTTAGGCCGTCGCATCTGGGAGGAGCTTCGCGTTCCCGTGTACTTCTACGGCGAGGCGGCGCTACGAGAGGACCGCCGTCTCCTCCCAAATATCCGGAGGGGTGAGTTCGAGGGGCTTCGCGAAGCCATGGGAACGGATCCGGCCCGAGACCCTGACGTGGGAGAACCAAGAATCCATCCCACGGCAGGGGCCACTGTCGTCGGGGCCCGAGGCCCACTCATTGCCTACAACGTAAACCTGGCCAGCGATGACCTGGCCCTCGCCCAGGGAATCGCGAAGAAGGTGAGGGCGAGCAGCGGCGGGTTTCCTGAGATCCAGGCTAAGGGGTTCTCCCTCGAAGACCGAGGCCAGGTTCAAGTCTCGATGAACGTAATGAACTTCCGAGTGACTTCGATTCCCACGGTCTTCGCCGCGATCCAGAAAGAAGCCGATGCGGCGGGTGTGGCCGTAGCCGGAAGCGAGATCGTCGGGCTGGTGCCCCTGGAGTCCCTCCTCGACGCGGCGGAGGCGTACCTGGGCCTGGAGGACTTTCAGCGCGACCAGATTCTGGAGCGGAGACTATGGGAGTAGACCTCGATCGTTCGGTGGACACGTTTCTGAAGGATCTCGCTTCTCGAAGACCCACGCCAGGTGGTGGAAGCGCCGCGGCCCTCGTGGGTTCTCTCGCAGGGGCCCTGGGTTCGATGGTCTGTCGGCTGACCGTTGGAAAGAAGGGCTACGAGGAGGTCGAGGAAGCCTTCCGGAGGTATTCGAGGGAACTTCGTGCACCCAGAGAACGCCTGCATTCCCTCGTGGAGGAGGATGCGGAGGCCTTCGAGGCCGTCATGAGCGCCTTTCGCATGGATCGATCGACCGCCGAGGAGAAGGAGAGGAGGACAGCGGCGATTCAGGCGGCGTTGAGGCATGCGGCGGACGTGCCCCTGGAGACGGCCCGCCACTGTGCGGACATCCTCCGACTCCTTAGCTCCATGTCCGAGGGTTCCAACAAGAACGCCGTCTCCGACGTTGGGGTCGCGGCTCACCTGGGCTTGGCGGCCCTCCGTTCCGCCTTCCTGAACGTGGAGATCAACCTCGCATCCATCTCGGACCCTTCCTTCGTAGATGGCCTCCGTACGGAGATTGAGGGCTTGGAGCGACGGGCGGTTGAGGATCACGGGCAGACCGTCGCCGTCGTCGAGAAACGACTTGGCTAGCCCGTCCCCCACCACCACGAGCGGGAACCCTTTATTCAGCTCGGGCGATTGTCCCGGCGGTTCCCATGGTCCACGTGGAGGCCGCCCGCGGCACGAAGCGTCGTGGCAGGGGGTGGCGCCAGGACGCCCTCC
>JBHIBW010000255.1:0-1707 GCA_046759265.1 Thermoplasmata archaeon | reverse complement strand
TTCCCCCCCGCCTTGGGTCTCACGCTCGTCTCGAGCTCGGCTACCGCGGATCCCGGCGACGTCCTTACCCTCAATGCGACCGTTGAGAACCTCGGACCGGGGACGGCGCACAACCTACTCTTCGAGGCCTCGGTGGACGTGAACGCCAGTTACCTCGCCTCCTCTCCCGTCGGGATCTACGACGCAGGAACGCGGACCGTGCAATGGATGCTGTCTCTCCTTTCACCCGGGGAACAGGGAAGCGTGGAATGGACCGTGCAGGTGATTACTGGCACGCCCGACCGCGCCTCTGTCAACACGTCGTTCCGAGTCACCTACGAGGACGTGACCGGCGCGCCGCTCCCTCCCCGGATCGCCACCGCCCAGACGACGGTCCAGGTGCCCGGGTTCGATCCCGTGCTGCGCCTGGACCGCTCCGAGGCGGAGCGGGGAGACGTAGTGCTGGCGATTCTGTATTACAACAACACCGGATCCGGCCGCGCCCTAGGCGCCTGGGCCAATTGGACCCTCAACGATCACTTCGAGCTCATGGACATCTTCCCGGCCCAGACTGTCCGCCCCTCTTCGCAAGGGTTCGACATCACCTTCGCGGACCTCGCACCCGGCTCTCACTCCCTCGTCGTCCGACTCCGAGTGATTCGTGGGTTGGAGGACGGCCTAGCCATGGACCTGCGCGTCGCTTGGAGCGCGACCGATGGAAACGGAAACGCCCTGGCCAGTGCCTCGGTCTCCGCGGCCGTCTCGCTCTTCGCGCCCTCCCTGACAGTCGTCCTCGGGTCCTCCGAGACGAGTGTCCAAGTGGGTTCCGAATTTAGGCTGGAGGCCACCGTGGTGAACGTCGGGCAGGCAGTGGGTGAAGGATGGCTGAATCTGACCTTACCCCCCGGAGTCCTCTACGTAAGTTCGGAAGGGCCCCTCGAAGTGACCGCGATGGCGGGTCTGGTAAGCTGGCGGATTGCATCGCTGGATCCCGGTGCCCAGGTCCAGATTGCGGTTCGCCTGAGAGCAGAGCAGGGCCCGAGCCTCGAGTCTTTTGTCCTCTCGCTGGACTTCACAGATGGGAAGGGGAGCTCGCCCCTCACGCTATTCAGCAACGAGGTTTTTGTCCGACTTCTCGGGACGGGGCCAATTCAGCTTCCATGGTGGCTGTTCCTGTTGCCCCTGTTCATTCCCGCCGCATTCATCGGCTTCTACCTGAACCGCCGGCTCCGGCATCCGGAGCTGCGGATTGAGGAGGTCTTCGTGATTCACCGGAAGGGGATCCTGGTTGCGCACCAATCCCGAACCTTGACCCCGGATCGGGACCGAGACATCCTGGCCGCGATGTTCAAGGCCGTCCAGGGATTCGTGCAGAATGCCTTCTCCGCCGACGCGGAGGGGACCATGCGTGGTCTCCGTTTCGAGAATTTCAACATCCTGATTGAGCAGGGCACGTATCACTATGTCGCGGTGGTCTATCAGGGCCAGGAAAGTCGGGTTCTTGAGCGTCGTGTTGCCGAGCTGTCCCAAAGGATTGAGGCGGAGTTCGGCGCCCTGTTGGCCTCTTGGGTCGGGGACATGAACGAAATCCGAGGCATCCGGCGTCTCCTGCCTGTCATCTGGGGCGAGTCGGCAGCGTTCGGCGTCGGGGGAGGGCCCGAGCCCGTTGCCCGGGCGACCCAGGCGATGTCCTCCGAGCCGCCGGAGGTGGTCTATGAGCCCCTCCCC
>JBHIBW010000254.1:0-1711 GCA_046759265.1 Thermoplasmata archaeon | reverse complement strand
CGCCCCAGGAGTTGTCGTCGGAGACGACCACATCGATGTGATGAAGGCCACCTTGGGCCCCCACGCCGACGTCCTGGAATTCGGGCGGGACGTTGATGACGGTCACCCCGGGCGTCTGGGCCCGTGCCATCGGAGGAATCAGGAGGAGGGAGATGATTAGCAGACACGCGATGGCCAGGGGGCCCAGGCAGAAAGCCCTAAGAACCGCCCTTCTTCGTGCGGGTCCTCTTGTCACGTTTCTTGCCGCCTCCCTTGGGTTCCTTTTCTCCCCCGCCTTTCGGTGATCCTGGTTTCTTCTCGCCCTTCTTCGGACTCTCCCGGCCCTTCCCTTCCTTGCCGTGAGGTCGCCTGCTCTTCGCGAGGTTCTGGGCCTCCCGCGGCGGTCGACCGCGGGTCCCACCTCGCAGGTGATGGTAGCTTACGAACGCGAGGACGGAAGCCGTCACCAAGGAGGCGAAGATCCAGAGGTAAGAGGAAGAAAGCGGCCCCGGGGCAGGCCTTGGGCCCACAATGATGCTCGTCCGGAAGACCTCTATCTCGCCCGTCCGAGGGAGCTCTAATGCGAAGACGACCTCCGCCCAGGTGGAGGGGAGGTCCGCGCTGACTTGGATCGTCAGCGCAAGTTCGGCGTTGGCCGGGGGTGAAAGGGTGGCCGGCAGGGTCAGGAGATTCTCACCCTGAAAGACGCCTACGAGACGTGCTCCGGTGACCGCCACGTCTACCGCCACGTCCTCGTCCCCGGTAAGAAAGACGTTCCAGGTGACGATCGAACCGTAGTCGGCTTGAATGGTGTTGAGTGTCTGAAAGATAACGTTTCCGAAGGCCTGAACGGTGTATCCAGAGCGGCCGATGACGACCCTCAGATCGAAGCTGCTCTCCAGCGCGGGCACGATCTGGGACGCCCCTTGGGATGGAATCACACCGCTGACTTCGACGCGCGCGATGCCTTTGACTTCCACGATCTGCGGAGGCCGGGGATCCAGGTCTGCGCTGAGGAAGTACTTCGTATCCGAGTGGATGTGAACCACGTCCGAGGGGTTAATCACCCGGAGTCGGCTCTGGAGCCGGTCGAAGGAGACCGAGAGCCGAAGAGGCACGTTCCCGTTGTTAATGATGCGGAGGTACTGGTTCCGGTCTTCGGAGAAGAGCTCCACGCCCTGGAAGGGCTCGCCGCGGAGGTTGAAGTCCGCCGAGGACACCCCGTAGGCCATCCTCGGGGTCCGGACCTCGACCGACTGGACACCGACGAAGGTCCCGTCTTGGATAACGATGATCGACCAGGCCCCGGCGACGGCCGCCGCGTCGATTCCCAGGTGGAAGGTCACGTGGTTGCCGGTCGATTCGCTGAGTTTCGGCTGGATGAAAAACCCATAGAGGAGGTCGGTCCATTCGCCGGTCTGTGCATTGGTCTCCCAACGGTAATGGCTTCTGATGCCCCCGGCTGGGCTTCCCACCGCCGATGCCTCAATGGAGAGGACAACCTGGGTCGGTGACTCGAGGGTCAGCGAAAGGTCATGCCACACCCCTGCGATCCATACGGGATCGCCTTGCGCGTTGACCAGCGGCATCTCGCCTGGCATCTTAAGGTCGACTTCAAAGTCTTCGGACGCCGAGGCGGGAACCAGACCGAAGAGAGTGATCCCTACCACTAACGTTGCTAAGGCCGCCATGGCCTCCTTGCGCATGTCCCATCCTCCACGATGATCCACTT
>JBHIBW010000253.1:0-1712 GCA_046759265.1 Thermoplasmata archaeon | reverse complement strand
TGAGGTCCGCGACCTTGACGGCGTTCGAGGGGGACATGAACTCCAGTTCCACGAGCCCCTGGACCAGCTTCTTCGCCTTCTTCGGCGCGATGCGGGCGAAGGCTTCGGCGTGCTGCAAGGCGTACCCCTGCTCCGGGGAGAGCTCGCCCCGGTCTTCCTTCTCCTTCTCGAGAAGCTCCCTGACCTCGGCCAGGGTCAAGAAATCCTCCATGGGCTATCCCAGCTTCCGCAGGTGCTCCGGCGTCGCAATCACCCGCTTGATGAGGCCGCCCTGCCGCACGGCCACCACGTACGCGCGACCCCGCCGCTCCTCCACCGTCCCCGTGAGACCGTGGTAGCGCCGGTTGGGCTGCCCCTTATGAACGCTCGGATCGATGACAATCGCGGCCTTCTCTCCGAGGGCGAAGGGGGTGAAGAAGCGCGTCACGGGAGGGAGTCCCCTGTCCCTAGGTCGTTTCCGGAACTTGCTTCGCGTCCGGCGCCGGGGGCCCTTCGAGGCCTTCACCATTCGCTCCCTCGTCGTGCACCTCGAGAACGTCCAGCCCCTCCACGTGAGCCTCGGTCTCCAGCAGCGCCGCGAGGCTGGGCCGTGTCCGACCCTCGTCCCCGTGGACCAGCTCCTTGATGTAGGTTCCGGCCTCGGCCCGGATCCGCAGCTCGACCTCCGTGCCGTCGGCTCGTAGGACCTCGGCGTCCACAACTCGCTTGACGCGCTCCTTGTCGGCCCGACGGTGGGAGACCCGGGTGGGCGTCCTCTGGACGATCTCCTTGTTCGTCAATGCGGCCACCGCTTCTTGAACTTTTGCTAGGCTCGCAGCCGTGCCCAGACGGACCCGGACGCCGTAGGACTTCTCGGAGCGGAGGGCTTTGATGGCGACGACCTCCTCTTTGGAGGAAGGCCGCAGCTCCGCGACGTGGACCTGACCCCCGCGGTTCACCTCGTTCTCGACCGCCTCGTAGTCGAGGGCCCGGCGGCGCGGGCGGCGAATCTCGAGGACGAACGGGCGGCCCCGACCCAACATCCGGGCTTCGATGTCCTCCCGGCCCATGCCATGGAACGTGTGGTCCTCGCCTTCGACGCGGGGCATGACCGCGGCGGCGATGACCTCCTCCACGCTCGTCTCGTAGAGGGTTCCGCGATACTCACACGTCGCGCAGCCCCCGCCTCGGCACTCGCCACAAGGCCACTTCGTCTGGGGCATGGATGCCAACTTGCGGTAGCGCCCGTAGAGGTGGAGGGGGGCCACCTGGAGGTCGACGTGGTCCATCATCGTGTCGACGACTGCCGTCACGGTGGGCCGTTGGAATTCCACAGGGCGCCCCAGCCGGGCCTCCAGCAGCTTGCCCACTTCCCGGTTGATTTCGGCCTTGATGGGCTCGTAGGTATCGAGGCCCAGCTCCGTCCAAAGGATCTCTTCCCGGTTCAAGACGTCCGGGTCGACACGCGACCCCACGAGGAAGCTCTCAAACTCCCAACCCTCGAGCGTGACCGCCACGATGTCGGCGAACCGTGGGACCTCCTCCATCAGGCCCTGGCACAGCCAACAGGGTCCGGAAGGTTCCAGGTCTAGGCTCTCCCAGGCGCGACGCCCGCGCTCCCGGTTGGTTAAGCCGGTATCCACCTTCGCGAACAGGCGACCGAGACAGGAGGTGCACAGGGGGGTCCTGGCGACCGCTCGACGGACCTTCGTCGCGGCATCTGGCGGCGGAAT
>JBHIBW010000252.1:0-1712 GCA_046759265.1 Thermoplasmata archaeon | reverse complement strand
GGGAGGGTGTACGTCCTGGAGGCCAACCCCCGGGCGAGCCGCACGGTTCCCTACGTCTCCAAGGCCATCGGCATCCCCTTGGCCAAGGTGGCCACGAAGGTCATGCTCGGGCGGACCCTGCGAGAGCTTGGATTTATCGGGGAGGCGGCGGTGGAGCACGTCGCCGTGAAGGCACCGGTCTTCCCGTTTCAGAAGATTCCGGGCATCGACGCCATCCTGGGACCCGAGATGAAGTCCACGGGGGAGGTGATCGGCCTGGACGTGGACGTGGGACGGGCCTACTACAAGGCCCTGGTATCGGCAGGGAGCCGTCTTCCGACGCAGGGGGCCGTGTACATGACGGTACGCGATGAGGACAAGGAGGCCACCGCGGAGGTCGCCGATCGATTTGCGGGGCTCGGCCTGACGATCTATGCGACCCGGGGGACGGCGTCCACCCTACGTGAGCGCGGAGTTCCGGTGGAGACCGTTTACCGCATCAGCGAGGGACGCAGTCCTGATGCCCTTGGCCTGATGCGTGCGGGGCAGGTGGACCTGATCGTGAACACCCCCACCGAGACCCGAGGTGCGCGCCGCGACGGTTACATGATGCGAAGGCTGGCTGTGGAACTGAACATCCCCTTCATCACGACGGTGGAGGCCGCCCGAGCCGCGGCGGAAGCCATTGCCCGGGCCCAGGAAGGCGGGTTCACCTCGAAGTCCCTGACGGAATACGCGCCACCCGCCGGCAAACCTTAACGAAGAGACCGCGCTCCCGTCCCCATCGTCTTCGGCAGCGATGCGAAGATCACGGTCGCAATGCTTACTCTGGCCATCGCGCTCACCGTCGTCCTCCTGGTCCTCTTCCCATGACGACCGATTCCCCGCCCGCCCAGGTTCTCGTAACGGATCCGCTTCACGAGGAAGCACTCCAGGCTCTCCGTCGCCACTATGACGTGACGGACCAGGAAGTCCCGCCCGAAGAGCTCCCGAATCTCATCGAGGGATTCGATGCCCTCATCGTTCGTTCCCGAACGAAGGTCACTCGAGACGTCCTAGCTCGGGCTACGGGACTCCGGGTAGTGGGCCGTGCCGGCACGGGGGTGGACAACATCGACGTGGAGGCGGCGACCGACGCAGGAATCCTCGTGGTCAACGCCCCGGGGGGGAGCTCCCAGTCCGTAGCAGAGCTGGCCGTGGGCCTCATGCTAAGCCTGGCGCGGCACATCCCGGAGGCGAACCGGACGACCAAGGCCGGGCAGTGGGAGAAGGCCCGTTTCCGGGGAGGTGAGCTCGCCGGGAAAGTCTTGGGTCTCGTAGGCGCCGGGCAGATCGGAAGCTTGGTGGCACAGATTTGCCAGGAGTTCGGGATGGAGACGATTGCTTACGATCCCTACCTGGAACCCGAGGCGGCACGGGAGAGGGGAATCTGGCTGGCAAGCCTCGAGCAGGTGTTGGAGCGCGCCGATTTTGTCAGCGTGCACGCCGCCCTCACCGAGGAAACCCACCACATGCTCTCCGGCCCTCAGTTGGCACGCATGAAGCCCTCGGCCTACCTCATCAACGTCGCCCGTGGCCAGATCGTTGAGGAGCCGGCCCTCGTGGAGGCGCTCCAGTCCGGGCGGATCGCCGGCGCCGGTCTCGAGGTCTTCGAACGGGAGCCCCCCTCCCGCAGCGCCCTGCTCGCGATGGACAATGTCATCGCCACCCCCCACATCGGGGCGGCCACCGAG
>JBHIBW010000251.1:0-1725 GCA_046759265.1 Thermoplasmata archaeon | reverse complement strand
CTCGACTTCCTGGCCGTCACGAAGCTCGACGTCCTGGGCGGCCTGGACCCCCTCAAGGTCTGCGTAGCGTACGAGCACGACGGGGAGATGCTCCGAGAGTTCCCCGCGAGCATGCGGGTGTTCGGCGCCTGTCGTCCGGTCTACGAGGAGGTCCCCGGATGGCAGGATATCAGCGAGGATAGCTGGGTGGAAGCCGTTAAGAGGGGCTACGACGAGCTGCCAGGGGAGATGAGGGCCTACCTCGATCTCCTCTCCCGCGAAACCGGGGTGCCCGTCGGCCTCGTCTCGGTGGGTCCCGCGCGGGAAGCCACGTTGGACCTCCGAGGGAAATGAGTTGCCGGTCAGGGGCCGCGGCGCGCTGCTGGTCATTCGGATCGCCGCCATCGGGGCCGTGCTCGCATTCATCGCCCTCGCCTTGACGACGATCGCCCTCGTCCTTCCGGGGAACCTGGAGATCCTTCCCCCCGAACTCAACGCCAGCAGCGCCCGCTTCCAAGACGGCCGGGTGTACCTGGACACGACCCTGGGGATCGGCAACAACGGCTACCACGACATCACCGACCTCAGCCTCTTTGTCCAGGCCTCCGTCGGCGGCGTCCAGATCTCGGACTATCGGACGCCCCCCGTCACGGCGCCCGTGGGCATGCGGACCTTCATCGACGTGAGCGTGCCCATGGACCTGGTGCCGCTGGTCGCCACGGGCGCCCTGATCTTCCGGCCGGCCGACGTGAACTTCACGCTCGGCGTCGCGGGGACCACGACCCGGAGCTTCATCGACTTCGGGGCCGCCTTCACCTTCCAGCAGTCCGTGGATCCCCTGATCCAGCAGGCATGGCTCGACCTGCGCAACGGGACCCTCGCGGTCAACGGAACGGCGTACCTGTGGGCGATGCCCTACACGGTGGAGACCGCGTCGTTCCTCCAGGGCAACGCCACCGCGCGAATCACCATCCTCAACGCAACCGGGGGACTCGTGGGCAACGCCACGGAGGTCGTTCCTCTTGGGAGGTTGGTCAACGGGAACGCCACCTTCCAGGTCTCTGCGGCGGTGGGACTGGACCTGGCGACCCGGGCTCAGGACCTGACGGTGCGACTCGAACTCACCCTCCCCGGGGGGCTCACGGTGGCGAACGACACGGTCGTGGCATGGGATCCCGGAGGGGGCTAGGTGGAATCCAGGTACCACCCGGGACGCGCCGTGGTCTCGGCCATCGCCAACGCCATCCCCTTCGTCGTCGTCCCCATCCTCGTCCTACGGACCCTGCCCGACCTCATGGGGCAGCTCCTCCCGCCGGCGGTGGTGAACGACCTTCTCACCTTGGAGGCGATCATCCTCCCCTTGGGGATCGGAGTCACGATCCTGGCCGCTCTCACGGCCTTCTTCGGCCGCGGTCTGGCGGGGCGGGCCGCCTTCGGGACGGGACGGCAGTTCGCCAAGCTGGCGTGGGTCTACTTCGTGCTCACGGGGGGCCTGATCAGCCTCAGCTTCCTCGGCTTCTCCTTCTTCGTCAATTTCCAGCGGCTCCTCTACATCCTCTACGCCGCCATCCTCATCGGGGCCCTCTACTTCGTGGTCGAGTTCTTCATCTATCGGCGGGCGTATCAGATGGCCTCCTACCCGACGGAGTACTACGCGGGCGGCCCCTACTAGGCCGCCGGGAGCGCCGCGAGGCGCTCCACGAATCGGCAGGAACGGCAAAGGCGGGCGATGGTGGGCTCTCCGCA
>JBHIBW010000250.1:0-1736 GCA_046759265.1 Thermoplasmata archaeon | reverse complement strand
TGCAGGAGGGAGGCCCGCCCATCTGGGTCGGGAGCCGAGGGGATCGGGCCCTCCGCCTAGCCGCCCGATGGGCGGACGGGGTGAACGTAGCCGCCTTTCCCACGCCAGAGGAGTACCGGGAGCGGATGGAGGCCCTGCAGCGGTTCGCGGAGGAGGAGGGGAGGGATTTCGCCCTACTCGGCAAGAGCCATTTCATGTGGGCCCTCATCGGGGAGCCCCCGCAGGTGGATGACATGGTCAGGAGCTTCGCCCAGACCCTCGGCGCCCCCGAGGATCGGATCCGTGCCGTCGGAGGGCGAGGTTACCTGGGCGAGCCCGAGGGTGCCGTCGCGGCCTTCGAGAGGTTCGTCGAGGCAGGGGCCCAGCACCTCATCCTCAACTTCGCGAAGGGATGGGAACGGCGGTCGATGGAACTCGTCCACGATCACGTGATGAGCCAGCTGCCCTAGCGGCTACTGGCCCTCGAAGACGGCCTTACGGAGGTCGGTGGGGGGTAAGCGAAAGTGCTAGGTCCGCCGGTCACCGCCCTGGCCCTTCCGGGCCCGGAACCGAGCGCTCTCGAGGTCCAGATCGAAGTCCTGATCCTTGGCCTCGCTGGGCTTGAAGACCTTGCCGGCCTCGAACTCGACCTTCACCTCTTTCTTCTTCTTCTTCTTCTGGGGTCTCTCTTCACGCTGCGACAAGCTCTTCCTCCAGCTCGGTTTGATACGGGTCCGGCAGGTTGATCCGCTTTCGCCCTCCGTCGTCCACGACGACGTAGGACCAGTCGATTGCCACGACCTTGTGTTCGTCGCACAGGCGCCGCCGAAGCGCGGCCCGGGTGTTAGCGGGGGGTTCGTAGACCGCGTCGAGGATCTCCTCGTCGGTGACCACCCGGTCCATCTGTCCCGCCTCCTGGCGGCTGTAGTACAGCCCCCGGTCCTGGCCCACCTCGGAGTACTGTTTGCACGCCATCATCTCCACGTCGAAGGCGTCCTTCTCCTCCGCGGCCTCCTGGATCGCGAAGTAGCGGTCCAGCCACTCCACGCGCGAGGCGAGCTCCTTGGACTTCCGCGCCTCCAGGTCGTCCAGGGTCTTCTCCCAGAGGCGGAGGACTTCCCGTTCCTCGTCCGTCTCGACGACGGTCTCCACCTTCCCGAGGTAGTACCGCTGAATCTCCAGGGGGGAGACCTGGGAACCGTCCTTCAGCGTGATCCGCCACTTCTCGGGATTCATCTGCTCCACGTTGTGCCACATGTCCTTCACCGGGTCCGCCAGGACGGGGACGTCGGACAGGGCCTCGTCCTCCATGAGCTGGAGGATGCCGGTGGTGGCGAAGTGGCGCAGGAGGATGGCCGTCTCGTTCATGAGGGCGTCCCCCACCAGGAGGTGGAGCCGACGCCACCGCTGGGGGAGGGCGTGGGGCTCGTCCCGGGTGTTGAGGACGCCGGTGGAGTGCATCGTCTCCCCGCTGACCACGGAGGAGGTCAGGTAGGCCATGGGGGAGAGGACGTACTTCCGGTCGATGAGGTCCCCCGCCCCGGTGTAGGCGAACCGCGTCACCAGGTGGGGCACGAGCTCCCGCACGAAGGCCTCGGGGAAGGGGAGTTTCCGGGAGACGCAGTAGTTCTCGTGGCTCCCGTACGAGGTCCCGTCGGGGGAGGTGTTGTTCTTGAAGGCCCATAGCCGCACGTCCGGCCCCAGGTACTTCTCCTCCACCATCTTCCGGAGCCAGTCCACGATCTTCTCCCCGGCCT
>JBHIBW010000249.1:0-1755 GCA_046759265.1 Thermoplasmata archaeon | reverse complement strand
GAAGCGGGGGACCGGGCGGGGCCCTCAGCCACCCACTGCTCCACCATCGCCCAGTCCATCGTCTCCAACTTCAGCCGGCTCTGGCGCGTTCGCTGAGCATCCTGGGCGCCGACGGCCCTCCAGAAGGCGAGACCGTCCGCCTCCTCGGAGTAGGATATCACCAGCGACTTGTCGTGCTCGCGCGCGTACCGAGCGGCCCGCCGAAGGAGCAACCGGCCGATGCCCCGCTTGCGATAGGAGGGCAGGAGCGAGATCCATAGCCACAGGATGTGCTTGTTCTCCTCGAAGCTAGGACCGTCGGGGTGGGCGATTTCGTAGTCCTGCCAGCCGATCCACTCCTCCGGCCTCTCCGCGTCGAGGATGGCGGAGCGGATCTCCTTCCAGGCGGTATCGGGCGTTCGCTCATGCGCCTCCGCCGTGGCGTCCGCTAGGATGGGGTCGTTGGGGTCTGTCTCTTGGTGCCGCGCCCTGCGGTATCGGTGGTACGCGGCCCATTCCCCTCGGGTCGCCCGCTTGGGGTCAAACGGGACGACTTTGATGTCAACCATGTCGTTCAGGCCTCCTGGCCGTCCTTATGGGAAGGTCATCCGGGACGCCCTGGGGGATCATCTCGAATACGAAGGACGCATCAAAAATGGCGCGACCGCCTCGCTGTCGGGGGCCCCCGGGGATGCCCCGGGCTCTCGTCCCACCGATGAGGACGGCCTGTCACGCCATGCCGGGGCCTAGGCGGCCCCATTCTTATATACTTGCCTCCTTAGGGACGCCTGGTGATGCCATAAAGCGGGGCTCCCGCGCGTGGAAGAAGCGCGGGAAGATGCGTTGGAAGTGGCGCAAGAAGCGCATGCGCCGGCGGAAGCGCCAGCAGCGGATGCGCCAACGCTAACCCGTGGGGGCATGGGGTAGCCCGGGATCCTGGCGGGCTCCAGTTAGAAGGGAATGAGTCGCAACGGGTTTGCTGATCGGTGATGAATAACTGGAGCGATGACCCGATGGACGAAAGTCCGTCTCTGTAGGCGAAACCCGCTGACGGGGGTTCAAATCCCTCTGCCCCCACTCCCTTTCACTGGTCCTTTCGAGCTGTTTGGGCGCTCTCGAGACGCGTCCCGTTGAGCCCATTCCAGCGTCGGAGGCGATTCTTCAGGCGCGTAAGCCCCGGATGCCCCCGATCGAGGAACTCGACCTTTCTCAGATACCAGACGGCATGCTTCCGGTGGCCCTCCTCCGCGTAGAGGGCGGCCAACGCGAAGAGCGCTTCCGGGTTGAGGGGGTCCTCCCGCAGTTTGGCCAAGCACGCGAGATACTCCGCCGCCTGTTTGTCCAAGGGACCCTCCCGCTGCCGGTGGAGAGGCCCGCATATATACTGCACGACACAATTCTCAGGACCCGCACAACCCGATTTGCGGTGGATGACGAACACGAAAGGAGGGTCCATGAGCCTCGAAGACGAGATCTTGGCGGAGATCAAGCCGACCCGAGAGGAGGCCGAGTCGACCTTCCGGATCGCTGAGTCCCTCCTGCGTCGCCTGGCCGAGGAGGCCCACAAAGAGGGGATTCCGGCAGAACCCCTCCTCGTAGGCTCCGTCGCGAAAGGCACGTTCCTCAAAGAGCCCGAGATCGACGCCTTCGTCGCCTTCCCACCGGAGACCTCTCGGGAGGATCTCGAGCGGTGGGGACTCAGGCTGGGACAGGTCCTCGAGGAGCCGACCCTCCGATACGCGGAGCACCCCTACACCCGCGGGGTCTATCGGGGGT
>JBHIBW010000248.1:0-1756 GCA_046759265.1 Thermoplasmata archaeon | reverse complement strand
GTGGAGGGCGGCCACGTCCGAGAGGTCCGCCTGGCGGAGCACGATGCAGGAATCGGGCGCGCCTATTTCAGCGTATCCCGGCCGCCGCACAACGTATAAGAGCACGAGGTCTGCTGGGAGGGACGTTCGATGACGGAGCGCGTGCCCCTCGGGGATATCCTGCAAGGGCAGCACACGGGGCAGCCGGTGAAGGTGCGCGGTTGGGTGTACCGTACACGGTCGAGCGGGGGCATCGCGTTTCTTCTCCTGCGGGACGCTACTGGCGTCGTCCAGTCGACCTTTCGGAAGGAGGAGATTGGAGACGCCCTCTTCGCCGCCGTCGAGGAAGCGGGGCGCGAGGCGTCCGTCGTGGTGGAGGGGACGGTGGCCGAGGACAAGCGGGCTCCCGGCGGCTATGAGGTCCGGGGAACCGCCTTCGAGTTGGTTGGTCCTTCGCCCAACTTCCCCATCGCCCGGGACCTGAGCGAGGAGTTCCTGTTGGACGTGCGCCACCTCTGGGTCCGCTCGCGGCGGATGACCTCCATCTTCAAGGTCCGCTCCACCGTATTCCGGGCGATCCACGACTACTTTCGGGAGGAGGGGTTCTACGAGGTCCAGCCGCCGATCATCACCCCGGTGGGGAGCGAGGGCGGGGCGACGCTCTTCCAGGTCCGTTATTTCGACCGGGACCTCCACTTGACCCAGAGTTGGCAGCTGTACGCCGAGGCCCTGGTCATGGCCCTGGAGCGCATCTATACCGTCGCCCCCTCCTTTCGCGCCGAGAAGTCCCGGACCCCCCGCCACCTGACGGAGTACTGGCACGCGGAGATGGAGGTGGCCTGGGAGGGGATGGAGGAATCCCTCCGGCATGGAGAGGAAGTCCTCACCCGAGTCGCCCAAGAGGTCGCGGCCGGGAACGGGGCGGAACTGGCGTACCTGGAGCGGGACGCGGACTACCTGCGGAGTGTCCAGCCGCCCTTCCCTCGAATTACCTACGACGAGGCACTGGAGCGTCTGCAGGCCCAGGGGGTGGAGATCGAGTGGGGCAAGGACCTGCGGACCCTCGAGGAGCGGGCCCTCGGGGAGATGTTCGACCTGCCCGTCATCGTGACCCACTACCCCAAGGAGACCCAGGCCTTCTACAAGCGGACGGACCCGGAGGATCCCGATTTGGTGCTGGCCTTCGACTTTATCGCGCCCGGGCGGGGCGGGGAGCTGATTGGGGGTTCGGAGCGGGAACCGGATCTGGAGACGCTGAAGGCCAACCTCGTCCGGACGGGGGAGGACCCGAAGGCCTACGATTGGTATCTGGACACCCGCCGATACGGGTCCGTCCCTCATTCCGGATTTGGGATGGGGGTGGACAGACTCGTACAATGGGTGTTGGACCTCGAGCACATTCGGGATACGATTCCCTTCCCCCGAACCCCCACGCGATACTCTCCGTGACCTGGCTCGTACAGGACGAACTAAGCCTCCGCCTCGCGAAGCTCCCCCAACAGCTCGTGGGCGATAACCATCTTCTGAATCTCGTTCGTCCCTTCGTAGATGCCCAGAATCTTCGCGTCTCGGAAGTGTCGCTCCACGGAGTACTCCCCGGAGAACCCGTAGCCCCCGTAGATTTGGACGGCGCGGTCGGCGCATCGGACGGCCATCTGGGCTCCGAAGAGCTTCGCCAGGCTGACGGCGAGGCGGCTATCCTGGCCCTGGTCCCGCATCCAGGCCGCCTTGAGGTAGAGGAGGCGGCCCGCCTCGACCTCGACGGCCATTTCGGCGA
>JBHIBW010000247.1:0-1760 GCA_046759265.1 Thermoplasmata archaeon | reverse complement strand
GGGTAGAGGTAGGCGTATTCGTACCCCCGCCGCCGGCCGAAGCGACTCGCGTAGAAGGCGCGGAGGGCCTCCACGCGCAGGTCGGGAGGGCTCATGGCCAGGCCGGCCACGATCACCCCTTGCAGCAAGTTGCCTGGGTAGTCGATGCCTTCGGACAGGGAACCGGCCTGGACCGCCATGAGGAGGCATCCCCCTGCCCTTTGCCTCGCGCGGAGGACCCGAATGAGGCTCTCCTTCGCCGCCTTCGTCTGACCGCGACGCTCCCAAACCAGGCGTTTCGCGAGGGGGAAGGCCCGCAACGCCTCCCCGATCCGGCGTCCGACTTCGTACGAGGGAAAGAAGGCGGCCACGTTCCCTGGAATCTCGTGGCATAGGCGCGCAATCTCGCGGGCGCACGGGCGGAACGCACCGGGCCGCTTCCGGTAGGACAAGGAGAGGCCTCGGGTCGCGAGAAGGAGCCGATTCCGGGAAGGGAAGTCGGACCGGTACTCCCGGACCTTCGTCCGACGTGCCTCCAGGCCGAGGAGATTCACGTACATCTCACCGGGGTGCAGGGTTCCGCTCATCAGGAGCGCGGCATGGAACCGGCGGAAGACCTCTCGGGTGGCGGGCTGAGGGTCCAGGGCCATCAGGAGGAGGGAGCCTCCTCCTCCTCGGGAGAGGAGTCGAAGATGATCTTCCCGTTCCCAGCCCTCCAGGAACGCCCTGGCCTCCCGGACGCGGATTCGATCCTCCCGGTATTGCGGCGCCAGACGATCGAGACGGCGAAGAAGGGCGCCCCGCGGGTCCCGCGAACGGGAGAACGGGGGACACCGTTCCAGGAGCCTGTCGAGGAAGTCCACAGGAATCCGGGAGTCCCCACCCACAAAATGGGCCTCTGTGGCGAGGAGACGGGAGACCGCCGCAAGCCCCGAGACGTCTCGCCTCTTTCTTGTGACCCGAGCGAGGCGGGCCAGGGCCTGGGCCGCAAAGCCATGAGAGAGGGCCCCCCGGGCGCGTGACGGGAGATTGTGTGCCTCGTCCACGATGCAGATGAGGTCACGACACCGGATGCCCAAGGAGCGGATGACGCCGTCCGCGGCGGGGTCAAAGAAATGGTTGTAATCGCAGACGATCAGCTCGGCGTGTTTGGCCGCCCGGAGCGCTGCACGGTAGGGACATACGCCAAAGCGGCGGGCCAGGCGGACGGCGTCCTGAGCATGGAGGGGACTCCGCAGCAGGGTCCGAGAGAAGGGGCGAACGACACCGCCCTCGCGTGGGTGGGTCCCGTGGTCCGGACACATCGCCTCCTGTGCAACCAGATCCACCGCCGGGATGGCCTTCCCGTGCCGGCCGATCAGACCGACCGTTTCCACGGCAATGCGATGCTGGCTCCGCCGCGCCGTGGTGAAAATGACCCTCTTCCCTTCCTCCCGCGCGACCTCCAAGCTCGCCGCCAACGCCACCGCCGTCTTGCCGAGGCCGGTGGGCGCCTGGGCGAGTAGGATGCCTTGCCTCCCAAGCCACTCCCGCGCATCGCGGAGGAAGCGGGCCTGTCCCTCCCGCGGGGCGTCATAGGGAAACAAACTCCGGGCCACGACTGCAGGAGAACCCTCGTTGTGGGACGTCTGGATTCCCGCTGCAGGCAGGGTGCCTTTCGGCCCAGGAGGGGACGGCGGCCCCCGTTAGGCGAGGGGGGGCCAGATCTTGTAGCCGCGTCGATCCGCGAAGTTCTCCATGATCCGGAGGACGTGCCGGCCTCCGATTCGTCCGACGGTGTT
>JBHIBW010000246.1:0-1765 GCA_046759265.1 Thermoplasmata archaeon | reverse complement strand
CCGAGCCAGGGCCTGTTCCTGCGTCTGGCCGGGGCCGGAGATGCCCAGCCCGATGGGTTTCTCGTACTCCACCGCCAGGTCGGCGATCTGGCGGGCCGCCTGCTCCATGATCACCGTATGGTGGCCGGTCTCCCCCTGGACGACGGCCCCGAGGGCCACCACCGCGTCCACATCGTCCCGCCGGACGAGACGTTTGAGGGCAAGGGGCATGTCGAAGACGCCAGGGACCTTCACGACGTGCGTCACGTTCAGGCCCTGGAAGGCGGCGTGCTCCTCGGCACGGGTAAGCATGCGCTCGGTGACGTCGGCGTGGAACTCGCTGACCACGATTCCCAGGTTGGGCACCTAGCTCAACTTCCCCGACGTCGTCTCGAGGGGTCCTGCGTCGTCGAACCCCTCCCGCTGGCCGGTCCCGGCGTTCTGTCGGAGAATCTCGGGCCGGAAGAGCATGTTGTAGGCGTTGCGGGCGTGTTCCCGGGAGCGCCGGGCGGCGAGCCAGGCGAGCTCCTCGTCGTCCTGGGCTTCCTCCTCGTACACGAAGACCCCCAGGATGGGGGTGTTGGTGGCGAGTTGGACCCCCTGGAGCCCCAGGTCCGCGACCAGGGCGGTCTGCTTGTCCACGGCCTGGGGCCCGAGCATCCCGAGGGCCATGGCCAGGTCGACCGACTCCTCTTCGATGAGACGCTTGCACGCCACGGGGAGGTCCTTGACCCCCGGAACCGTGCGGCGGACGACCCGGAAACCGGTACCCAGGCCCTTGAGCTCCTCCTCAGCCGCCGTGCCCATGTCGTAGCGGGCGAAGGTCGTGTCGACGATCCCGATGGTGCGCAGCCCTAGTCCCCCTCGGGGGGAGTCTCCTCCACCCGCTCCACCTGCTTCTGAATGGACCAGAGGCTGATCACCTTGTTGATGATCTTCGTGGTGCCGTCCAGGTCCCCCTCCATCTTAGCCAGGCGGACGACCTTGGCAGGTACGCCCCGACGGCGGACCTCGGCCTCCACCTCTGAGTCGTTGAAATCCTGGTCCCAGCCGAGGGCGATGATGTCGGGCCGGACTTCCTCCACCGTCTGGTAGATGTCCCCCTCGTGGCCCAGAAGGGCCCGGTCTACAGGCTTGAGGGCGTCCACCAGCTCGAGACGCAACGCCTCGGGGGTCACCGGCTCGTGCTTCATTCGTCGGACCCGAGAGTCGCGGGCGATGATGACCACCAACTCGTCCCCCAGCTCCCTTGCTTCCTTCAGGTAGTGCAGATGGCCTACGTGGAGGATGTCGAAAACTCCCGTCGCCATGACCCGGACCATGCTCCCCAAGCCTCGAGGACGTCGCTCCCCTCGACAAAGGGAAGATGCTGGGCTGTCGCATATTTGTTTGCTTCCCCCTTGGAGAGGGCGCCGCCGCCGTCCGCCAGCATCTCACAGAGGGTCGCCGTGGGGAGGAGGTCGGCCATGAGGAGGAGGGCCGTGGAGAGCTCCGTATGGCCCCGTCTTTCCTCCAGGAGAGGCTCGGCCGCGATGAGGAGATGGACGTGACCCGGGGCGCGGAATTCCCGCATGAAGGCCTCCTGGGCGAGGCCGTCCTCGGAGGCGAGGGCGTTGCGGCACGCCTCGGCCAGGGCGCCGACCGTCAAGGCCCGATCCCGGTCGGTGATCCCCGTGCGGGTCGTCTGGTGGTTCACCGTCAGGCTAAACGCCGATCGCGCATCGTAGGCAGGGCGATGACGGAGGAGGCCCGCAATCACCGGGAAGTCCCCTTTGAGGTAGGTTAG
>JBHIBW010000245.1:0-1777 GCA_046759265.1 Thermoplasmata archaeon | reverse complement strand
ACGCTCTGGGTCACGTCCCAGAACCCGAAGACCCATCGTGAAGTCCTCGCGCGCGTGCTCGGAATTCCGGAGGCCAACCTCCGGGTCATCGCGCCCGACGTGGGGGGAGGCTTCGGGAGCAAGATTGCGGTCTACCCCGGGGAGGCCGTGGTCTGCCACCTTGCGCGCCGACTAGGGAGGCCCGTGAAGTGGGTCGAGACCCGTGCCGAGAACTTCCAGGTGACGACACACGGCCGAGACCACATCCAGGACATTCGACTCGCTGCCAAGGGTGACGGGACGATCCTCGGCATCGACGTCCGATCCTTGGCCAACCTTGGAGCCTACCCCTCCACCGATGGGCCCGGCATCCCCACAAGCCCCTTCGGGAAGATGCTCGCCGGGGCCTACGCTATGCGAGGTGTACGGGTCGAGGTCCAAGGCGTCTTTACCAACACGACACCCACCGACGCCTACCGGGGGGCCGGGCGGCCCGAAGCGGCGTTCGCCGTGGAACGGATGGTCGACATCCTGGCCCGTCGGCTGGAGATGGACCCGGCGGAAATCCGGCGGATGAACTTCATTCCACCCGACGCCTTCCCCTATGAGGTCCCTACGGGCCACACCTACGACAGCGGGGATTACGAAGGGGCGCTGCGGAAGGCCCTCGAGGCCGTGGATTACTCCCGGCTCCGGGAGGAGCAGGCGCGCGCCCGGGAAGAAGGGCGGCTCTTCGGCATCGGGATTTCCACTTACGTGGAGGTCTGCGGGTTCGGTTCCCCGGGGGGTTGCCGGCTGCTCGTCCATCCCGCCGGGAAGGTGGTCGTGTACACGGGGGCCCACCCCCACGGCCAGGGGCAGGAGACGAGCCTCGCCCAGATCGTGGCCGACGCCCTGACGATTCCCCTGGAGGCGGTGGAGGTCCGCCACGGGGATACGGCCACGACCCCCTGGGGCATCGGGACCTTCGGGAGTCGCGGGCTGGCCGTGGAGGGCGGTGCTTCCCTCCTGGCTGGACGCAAGATGGCGGATGCGGCACGGAGGATGGCCGCCGAGTTGCTCGAAGCTCGAATCGAGGACGTGGTCCTCGCGGACGGGAAGGCCTTCGTCCCCGATGCCCCCGAGCGGGCGTTCACGCTCTGGGACCTCGCCCGGTCTCTCCAGAAGACCCATCCGGACGCGGAAGCGGCGCAGTGGGAGGTGAGCGCCTTCTACGACACCGAGGACTACGTCTTCCCGTTCGGGGCCCATGTGTGTGTGTGGTGGAGGTCGACCCGGAGACCGGCGAGGTCCGGATCCTTCGGTACGTCGCCGTGGATGATTGCGGCACTGTAATCAATCCCCAGCTCGTGGCGGGGCAGGTCCACGGCGGCGCGCTCCAGGGAATCGCCCAGGCCCTCTGGGAGGAGGCCCGTTACGACGAGGAGGGGAACTTGCTCACCGTCGGCCTCCCGGACTACGCGGTCCCCACGGCCGTGGAGAGCCCCCCCATCGAAAGCGTCCGCCATGTGACCCCGTCGCCCCACAATCCCCTCGGGGCCAAGGGGGTCGGGGAGGCGGGGACCATCGGGGCGGCGCCGGCGGTGGTCAATGCGGTCATCGACGCCCTCGCCCCCTATGGCATCGCGCACCTCGACATGCCCCTGACATCGGATCGCGTCTGGGCGGCCCTCCAGAAGAGAGAGGAAGGCTAGGCGCACTCATTCCGGGGATGCCTGTCCCTCGGCCCCGATCGCGGATGCCTCCAAGAGGCTCACGAACTCCGTGAAGTCTCGAGCCTCGAGGTCCGCCTCCAGGT
>JBHIBW010000244.1:0-1783 GCA_046759265.1 Thermoplasmata archaeon | reverse complement strand
GCTCTCGACTCTCCGCTGCTAGATGCCGAAGCGGCGTTTGCGCTGCTGGTAGCTTCGGATCGCGCGGAGGAGATCGATCCTGCGAAATGCGGGCCAGTAGGTGTCGCAGAAGTAAAACTCACTATAGGCGCTCTGCCAGAGGAGGAATCCGGAGAGGCGGAGCTCGCCGCTCGTCCGGATGATCAATTCCGGGTCGGGCAAGTCGTAGGTGTACAGGTACTTGCCGATGTCCTCCGGTGTAATCTCCTCGGCAGCGCGCGCCAGCGACTCCCCGCGCCGGGCCCGTTCCTGCAAGAGTAAACGTACTGCGTCTGTAATCTCTTGCCGGCCGCCGTAACCCACCGCGAGGTTGAGATAAAAGTTATCGTGTTCGCGCGTGGCCTCTTCGGCCATGGCGATCGCGTCCTGGAGGGAGCCGGGAAGGAGATCAATCCGCCCGACCGTCCGGATCCGGACCCCCTTCTCGTGGATCCTGGGATCGACAGCCACCGCACGCATCTTGGCCTCGATGATAGCAAGAAGAGCGGTCAATTCCGTGGGGGGGCGAGTGAGATTTTCCGTGGACAGGGCAAAAAGGGTCGTGATCCGAATATTGAGCTCCTCAAGCCAGTCCAGCACCTGTTCCAGTTTGTCGGCGCCGATCCGGTGCCCTGCGAGGGGGTCCTCGAGTCCGAGCTCCCGGGCATACCGCCGGTTCCCGTCGAGGATGAGCCCAATGTGGCGGGGCATGGGATGGTGTTGGACCTCGCGAACAAGGTGCCGCTCGTAGACCCGGTAGAGAAGCGAGAGGGGATCAAACATGGGGCGACTCCTTATCGAGAGAACGAGTGCCTCGGTGAGAGGGACTCTACTAGTATCGTTGCCGTGATGCAAGCACCGTTCCAAGCGGGAGGGGATGCCGGCTGAGGCGATTCTGAGGGGAGAAGAAGGATGCGGCGCGAAGGAGGGGTTCTTTGGGAGGGACTAGTTTAAGTTAATTAAGGGCTTCCGAGTGCTCGCGAAAGAATGAGTAGGCGTTTAAGGGGAACGAATCCTCTTGCTTGTCGGTGAAACGGATTCCGTGACGGTAACCCCCGATCGTGAAGTTCTCTCCGGCCCACTGCACCAACCCCGCCAAGGCCAGTGAGCGTCCCTTGATGTCGAAGGTAACAGTGACCGTCTCCCCCTCGTTGAGTCGACGAGGGAGGAAGGCACCGAGACCCCCGGCACTAAGATCGCGGAGCCTCCCCGACGTGTCGCGGGAGGAACGCATGCGGACACGAATCGGAACAGTAAAGGTCACCCGGGGGTCCCTCCGCTTGGCATCTTCGGGTGCCTCCTCTGGGGACGGGACGACCGGGATTCCAGGTCTCGAGAGCAGCTCTCGCACGGCACTGATAAGGTCGTCCCGAAGGACCGGTTTCTGGAGCATCCGGTCCACCCCGAAGCTGCGGAGTCTTTCGCGAAGTACAGCGGAGTTGGTCTCGCTGGTCACCAAGAGGACGGGGATCTGTCGAATCTTTGGCTGTCGCAGCCGGTACTCGAGGAAGCTCCAACCGTCCAGGACGGGCATCTCTAGATCCAGAAGGATTATATCTGCAGTCTCCCGCAGACACCAAATCAGGGCCTCGGCTCCGTTGCTGGCTTCCACCACGGAGAGGCCCTCCAGTTCGAGGAAAGCCCGGTAGACCTCCCGGACTAGGCGAGTATCATCGACGATCAAGACCGTATCTTTCGCCTGCAAGGGCGTACCTCTTTCGAATCGGGGGTGCAAACTAATCAGCTGGTGTTGGACGACCTTGGC
>JBHIBW010000243.1:0-1793 GCA_046759265.1 Thermoplasmata archaeon | reverse complement strand
GTCCTTCGCAGCGGTTCGGAGGAGGTCGCGAGCCTGGCCAACGGTCGCCAACGCACCCCCCGGGTCGTCCTTGAGGAGTCGCTTCGCCTCCGAGGCCGCGGCCTTCGCGCTCTCCACGTCCAGTCCGAGTTTCTCCGCCAGACGGATGCTCTTGCTCACTTCGCTGAGCGCCGCCTTGGCCGCCGGGGTCCCGTCGGCCCCAAGCTTGGTCCGTGCGGCCGCCAGCATGTCCTCCATCCCAGACGTATCCCCCGTCTCCCAGGAGGACTCGACCTGATCGAGGATATCGAGGGCGTCCTCCACGGAGACGGTCTCTTCCCCGAAGGTCCGGCCCGCCCGCTTGGCGAGGGGGGAGGCCTGCAGGTCTTGGAGGATCTGGGACACCCCCTGGGTCAGGGCGAGGGCCCGTTCCTGTTCCCCCGCCACCGCTGCTTCCCGGGCCTCTTCCAACAAGGTGTTCGCCCGATCCAGACTGATGCCCGGCCCTTCGAGGCTCCGGAGCTGCTTCTGGAGATCCTCGACGACCTCGTCCATATTCGAGAGCTTCGCCTTGATTCGCGTGTCGTCGACGATATCCTCGATGACCTTACAGTACTCGAGTGCCTCGACGTAACGGCCCGACTTCAGGGATTCCTTTGCTGTCGCGTAGACGTTCTCCCCGCGGGGGATCGAGAGGCCCTCGGCTTTGGCTTGTTTCAGTTGCTTGGCGACGCTCTTCAGGAGCTCCTTGGCCGCGATCTCGAGACCGCCGGCGAGCCCGTTGGCGACCTCCTCGAGTTCGGCCAACTTCCCGTCGGCCGTCTCGAAGTCGGCCTCGCCGAGGGACTCCTCGACCTGCGCCAGCATCCCGTCCGACTCCTCGATGGTGATGTCCGCCCGGCGGAGGTCTCGAAGAACCTCTTTCAGATGGAAGAGGCGCTCCTGGAAGTCAAGGATCTTGCGGGTCACCTCACCCCGGGCCTCGTCCTTCGCCCGTTCCTTCTGCGAGCTGGTCTTCCGTTCTGCGATGCGGGCGACCTCGATGGCCTCGTCAAACCGTTTCGCGTCAAAGAGTTCCTGGGCCGTGGTGATCATGTCATGGGCTTCCGGCATCGGCTTCCAGTTCTTCTCCGCTTTCTTCAGCTGGCGCCGTGCCGAGGCGATGAATTCGTGGGCGGCCCGCGCCAGATCACTCTGGATGGCGGCGGCGGTCTCCTCCAGGTCCTCCAACAGGGGGGCCGCCTTGGCGAGCTCGTTCTCCTGCAGGGCCGCCACCGCCTGGTGGAACATCTCCTGCGAGTCGCTTACGTCGATGCCGGCTTTCCAGAGTCCCTCCAGGATCCCCTTCACGCGGGTCGAGAGTTCGGAGAGGCGGGACAGCTCGTCCGCTTGTGCCTCGGCGAGTCGCTGCGCCTCGCGCGCCTGGGCCTCCGCCACCTTCGTCTCCAACCCCTGGGCCACCTCCAGGGCCTCCGCGAGGGAGTCCTTCTTGAGGGCCTTCTGCAGCCGGGTCAGGGCGTCCCGGAACTCCCCCGATTCCTCCACGTCTTGGAGCTCATGGATGACCCGCTCCAGCTCCCCCAGCCGGGTGGCGATGTGCTTCTTGAGCGCGACGGTCAGGCTGCTCTCCAACTCCGCGACGACCTGCAGCAGAACCTGGAGGTCCTTGACTTCCTTCTTCCCCAAAGCCTCCTGTGCGCGGTCCACGACGTCGTCGAGGGTCTCGTGATCGATGTCCGCCCGGTCGAGGAGGGAGGCGAAGTCCCGTGCGGAGCTGAGCTTCTTTACAAGCTGGTACAGGAACTCCTGACCCT
>JBHIBW010000242.1:0-1794 GCA_046759265.1 Thermoplasmata archaeon | reverse complement strand
CAACATCCATTCGAACGTGGAAGCTCCTAACACCCAGTACAGGATCAACGGGGTCGTCTTCACCACGCCCCCTTCGACAACACCCACGCGTCTGGTGAACTTCCACCCCAATATCCGCCCGATCGGCGGGCGTGCGAAGCCCGAGTGGGAGTTCAACACCATCACGAAGGAGCGCCGTTGCTGGCTCCAGTGCCACAACCCCGATGGAACACCCGGGGGTGCGGTGATAGACGGCTTCGGCTATCGCCCACCCTCAGGAGACCTGCCCTAAACTTCCTCCGGCCTGACAGTCGATAGTGGGGAATTTCCCCCACAGGGTTGGGGAGTTTCCCCCAGCTCGACGCCGGCCCGACACACAACCCCTCGAATCCCCTGGAGATCGCACCGACCGCGATGGCACAGGGGTTGCTCGGAGAGATAGCAGGTGAGGTCTGTGCGGCGAGCTATCTCAGGCGTGACAGGTCGAAATCGAACCGAAGCTCGCCACCGTCGGGGCCCCGCAGCACAAGGGAGACCGGGGCTGTCGAGCTGAGCCCCTCAAGCGAAAAGGTGTACTGGGCATGGGCGACGAACCGCGAGGGGAGGTCCGGAGCGCGAGTTCCGCGGAACACCTTCCACCTCGCGGGCTCCTTCTGGACGCCGCTCTGTTTAAGGCGGACAGAATAGTGGCGGAGGAAGTCTCGGTTAGAGCCTACAACGGTCACGGAGAAGAGCAGACGGCCGCGAACCGGTGCGAGAAGGCGGCGGACGTCTTGGGGCGTGAGTTGTTGGTCGATAGCCATCCATCGCCGCGCCTCGAGCGCCAGCTTAGCGAATTCGGTGAAGAGCATTGCCCGCCCGACCTCGGGCTTCAGCTCTACGACATATTCCGGATCCAGGTTGTCAATCGGACGACCGGCCCCGCGCCACTGCTCGTAGCTACTCCTCCCGTGCGCGATGGCCGCCTGAAGCTGGGGGGGAGTGAGGTCCACCCAGATTGCCTCAGCGGGGCCAACTGACACCATGAGAACGACGAACACGCCGATCGCAAGCCACACCATCACCACCAGCGTAGCAACGCGGCGACGAGCGGGTCAAGCGAGAGCTCGCGTCATGCGACTACTCGCTCTCGTCTCTGGCCTTACCCTTCTCCTGGCGGGCGAGCGCTCCGTCAGTCAAGCGGCCGACGAGCCCGGAGCGGGCCTCATCCGCGATCTCGGTTGCCCAATCTGCCACGACATTGCGGAACACCGGACCACGGTCAGGCAGGAAGCTCCCGTCCTCACCTTCGAGGGAGACCGCGTCAACCCCGACTGGCTCTTCACCTTCCTCAAGAAGCCCCACACCATCCGGCCTGCTCTCCGAGCACGAATGCCTGATTTCCGCCTCAGCGACCTGGAGGCTCTGGCCCTCACGGAATACCTCATGACCCTCAACGACCCAAAGGCGAGGCCGCTGGATACCTCACACCACTTCTCCGGGAAGGTCACACCCGCCACTCTCGAAGCGGCGAAGAAGCTCATCTCCGAGGATTACCTCGACTGCCTCAGCTGTCACTTCGACGGCGATCGGATGCCTGAGGGCTCGCGTGAGGAATGGGCCCCCGATCTCTCGAGACTTCGCTCACGCCTCAATCCTGCCTGGGTACTCCGATGGCTGCGCGACCCATCCAGCATCGTTCCCGGAACGAAGATGCCCACGTTCTTCGAAGACGAGGATTCCGGGCCCGACGACATCCTCGACGGCAGTGAGTCTGCCCAGATTCTGACGCTCAGGGACTACCTCGTGACCCGTGGACGCGCGCAGGAGGCTCCC
>JBHIBW010000241.1:0-1797 GCA_046759265.1 Thermoplasmata archaeon | reverse complement strand
TCACGCGACGATGGTCAAGGGGTAGGGTTCTCCCCGACGATTCCAGGTGCGCCACGAAGCCTCGTCGTAGGGGTGGGCGGCGATGATGTGGAGATACCCAATCCTGTGAAAAAACTCGATGTCCTGTCGGGAGGGACGCGGGTCCGGGCTGGGATGGGAGTGGACCGTCCCGACCACGGTGAAGTCGACGGGGAGGTTGTGGAGGTGGAAGATGGCGTGGGACTGTCCGCCGATGGTGCCTGGGACCAGGAGGAGTTCCGAGACGACCCCCTCTTCGGCCCGAAGGAGGGCCCCGAACTCCATCGGGTGGCTGTCCCGCGCGGCCTCCAAGACCATGTCGAGGGTTTCGCGGCGAATGGCCGTGGCCCGCTTCACGGGCCGGGACCCTCCATGAGCTTCTCCTGGACACGGGTGTAGAAGTCGCTGGCGAATCGGACGAACCGGGCTTTCCGTGCGGCGACGGTGAAGTCCAGCTTCGCACGCGGCTTCAGCTCCTCCTCGTGCTGCCCATCGAGGACTAGGAGGGAGGTTCCGGAGCCCGCGAGCTGGACCTGCACCTGTGCGTCAGCAGGGACCACCGTGGGCCGAAGGGTCTGGCGGAAGGGGGCGAGGGCCGTGATTACGAAGGCCCGCACCCGGGGGTCCAGGACGGGTCCGCCGGCGGAGAGGGAGTAGGCCGTCGATCCCGTGGGCGTCGCCACGATGATGCCGTCCCCCTCCACTCGCGAGGCGGTTTCCCCGTCGATGGTGATTACGAAGCGCCGCACCTTGGCGAGGTTTGCGGTATGTATGACGGCCTCGTTGGTACAGTCGGGCATCCGTCGGCCGTCAACCTCTACCCGGAGTTTGATGCGTCCCTCGACGGTGAAGTCGCCCTCCGCGAGCCGCTGCAACGCCTCCCCCACCCCGTCCAGGCCCACCTCTGTGAGGAAGCCGACCCGGCTGATGTTGACCCCGAGGATCTGGAAGTCGCCGAGCTGGAGGGCCCGCAGGATCGTGCCATCCCCGCCCACCGTCACGAGGAAGTCGATGCTCATCGTGTCGAGGGCCGCCCCCTCCTCCCCCATGACCGCCGCCAGGTCCTCCTCGATGAGGACCTTGTGTTCCTCCCGCAAGGTCTCCACCACGGAGTGGGTGGCCTCCACCGCCCGGGGAGATTTGGGATTCGCCGTGACGCCAAACCTCACAGGACCACCTCCAGAAGGTCGGAGTCGCCGATCGCGAAGAGGTTCGATCGTTCTCGCGGGTCCAAGGGCATGTTCAGCGGGTCCCCGCGGAGGTCGTACACCTCTCCCCCTGCCTCACGCACGATGAGGGACGAGGCGGCCACGTCCGTGACCCGAAGTTCCAGATGTCGGGCTGTGGTCTCCATGTAGTAGAGGTCGGCGGACCCGGAGGCCACCAAGCACATGTCCAGGGACGCCGCCCCCAGGTTTCGCACCCTCCGGCACTGCCGGGCCAACTCGAACGCCTTCGGTCCGGCCCGGTCCCCCAGGTAGAGGGAGAAGAGGGATCGCTTGGGGTCGTACGGAGAGACCCTGATGGGGCGGCCGTTGAGGGAGGCCCCTTTCCCCTTCTCTCCTTGATAGGTCCAACCGTTCGTGAGGTTCCGCACGAGGCCCCACTGGGCCCCCAACAGGTCCTCCTTGCAGATGGCGAGGGACACCGAGTAATCGGGGAGGTCTCCCACGGCGTTGTGGGTTCCATCTACGGGATCGACGATGATGGTCCATTCTGCGCCGCGTTCCATCAGCACCGACTCCTCGCTCACGTAGTTCAACTCCTTACCAGAGGCTT
>JBHIBW010000240.1:0-1806 GCA_046759265.1 Thermoplasmata archaeon | reverse complement strand
GTGGAGAGGGGGGACGTGGTCATCAGCGACGAGCTGAACCACGGGAGCATCATCGACGGGGTTCGCCTCACCAAGGCGGACCGGATGATCTACGCCCACGCCGATGCCGGGGACCTCGAGCGGGTCCTGCGGGAAGCACAAAAGGCGGGACACCGGCGGATTCTCGTCGCCACCGACGGCGTGTTCAGCATGGACGGAGACCTCGCACCCGTCGACGAGATTGTGAGGCTCGCCGAGGAGTACGGGGCGATGACGTACGTGGACGATGCCCACGGGGAGGGCGTCCTGGGGGAGGATGGCCGCGGCATTGCCTCCCACCTCGGGGTGGAGGGGCGCGTGGACGTGGAGATGGGGACCTTCTCCAAGGCCTTCGGGGTCATGGGGGGGTACGTAGCCGGGAGCGACGACCTGCGGAGCTTTGCCCTGAACAAGTCGCGGACGTGGCTTCTCTCCGCCTCCCATCCTCCGGCCGTCGCCGCCGCGTGCATCGCCTCCATCGACGTCTTGGAGACGGAGCCCCAGTGGGTGCGACAGCTTTGGGAGAACACCCTCTACTTCAAGAAGGCCCTCAAGGGAATGGGGTTCGACACCGGCATCAGCAAGACCCCCATCACTCCGGTAATCGTGGGGGAGAGTTCCGTGGCGAAGGAGCTGAGCGACCGTCTGCTCGAGGACGGGGTCTTCGCCCTCCCGATCGTGTTCCCCATGGTGGCCCGGGACAAGGCCCGGATCCGGACCATCATGAACGCGGCGCTGAGCCGGGATGACCTGGATCGGGCCCTCGGCGCCTTCGAGAAAGCGGGGAAGGGCCTGGGCATCCTCTGAAGACGCCCAGCCCGATACTTTCACTCCCCTCCCCCTTGGACGATTATATGCCACGAGGGGGAGTCCCCCCCTCTTGCGCCAGATACAGCGGGTCGGGCATCCCAGGTTGCCGGCCAACATTGGACTGGAGACCACGACGCTTTGGGACTTCCCCTTCCAGAGTCCACCGGGCCGGTCGTATGGCGACGCCGACTTCCACGGCGTCACGCCTGCCGGGGTGGTCGCCAATCTCGTGGCCCGGTACACCCGACGCGGCGATTGGGTCTTGGATCCGATGGCCGGGAGCGGGACCACCCTGGATGTGGCCCGCCGGATGGGTCGCCGCGCCCTCGGGTTCGATCTATCCCCGCGGCGACAGGACATTCATGCGGCCGACGCCCAACAACTGCCGGTCCCCGCCGGCTTCGCCCAACTGGTCTTCGTGGACCCACCTTACGGAGACAACCTTCGATACTCGGACGACCCCCGATGTCTCGGGATCCAAGCCGCCGACTCCGACGGGTTCGAGCTCGCCCTCGGAGGCGTCGCCCGGGAGGCGGGCCGAATCCTTCGTCCGAAGGGAATCGCCGCCTTCCTCGTCAGTGACGAGTATCGGCAGGCCCGCTTTACGCCCGTCGGTTTTGCGCTCTTCTCGGTGCTCGCACGCCGCTTTCGTCCCGTGGACATCGTGGCGGTCCCACGCCGCAACGACCGGACGCTCAACCCGCATTGGCAGCACTGGTCCCGGAGGGCCAACTTCCTCTTGCGTGGGTTCCGTTATCTTCTGATCGTCCGGAAGGAGGGGTGAGGTGTCCGCGCGAGCCCGTGGCACCGGAGAGGCACTCCTCCGCAATCTCGAACGGAAGGTCTCCCGCTCCCTCGAAGGTCGTGGAGACCACCTAGAGGCTCGCCATACGGGCCACTGGGTCTCCTTTCGAAGCAGGAAGTTGGAGCGGGTCTTTGCGGAGTTACGCCCCCACCGACGAGATGTCGAGATTTTCT
>JBHIBW010000239.1:0-1811 GCA_046759265.1 Thermoplasmata archaeon | reverse complement strand
CCCAACGCCACCGGCAAGACCACCTTCGTCCGGGTGTTGGCGGGGGAGCTCCGCCCCAAGCGCGGCGGCGTGGAGGGGGAGGCCCGGGTCTCCTACAAGCCCCAGTACATCCAGTTGGACTACGAGGGGAGCGTGCGGGAGCTCCTCCTCGGCCGCATCGGGAAGCAGGTGGAGAGCAGCTACTTCCGGACGGAGGTGGCCGGCCCCCTCGAGTTGGACCCCATCTACGAGAAGGAGGTGACCTCCCTCTCGGGCGGGGAGCAGCAACGGGTCGCCATCGCTCTCGCCCTCGGGGCGGAGGCGGACATCTACCTCATGGACGAGCCCTCCGCCTACCTGGACAGCAACCAGCGGATGGAGGCGGCCCGGGGGATCCGGCGGGCCATGGAGAACGCGGGGAAGACGGCCCTCATCGTGGACCACGACGTGTACTTCATCGACATGGTGGCGGACTCCCTCATGGTGTTCACGGGGGAGCCCGGCCGGGCGGGGCAGGGGACGGGTCCCTACCCCATGCGCGACGGGATGAACCGGTTCCTCCGCGAGGTGGACGTGACCTTCCGGCGGGATCGGGACACGCAGCGACCTCGCATCAACAACCCGGACTCCAAGCTGGACCGGAGCCAGAAGGCGGCGGGCGAGTTCTACTACCAGGTGGCCTAGGGGGACTGGGGCTCCCCGAGGGCCCGCCGGTTGCGGCGCCACCAGCGGTAGGCGAGATATCCCACGAGGACCGCGCCGAGGGCCGCCAAGACGTACATGTCGAAGTTCTCCAGGCCCCTCGCGAGGTCGATGGCGGCCGGCCCCAGGAAGAAGCCGGCCGTGACGAGGACGGTGGTCCAGACGAGGGCTCCGAGGAAGGTGAAGGGGAGGAAGGCCCGCAGCGCCATGCGGCTGAAGCCGGCGGGGAAGGAGATGATGGAACGGAACCCGGTGAAGGAGTTTGCCAGGAAGACCGCCCAGACCCCCCATCGCCGGAACCAGCTGTCCACTTGGTCCACGTGCCGCTCCTCGAACCGGAATACGCGACCGTACTTCACGAGGAACGGGCGGCCCAGGAACCGGCCGATGGCGTAGGCCCCCAGGGAACCCACCGTGGCGCCGGCGGTGGCCACCAGGATGACGAAGGGGAGGAAGAAGATCCCCTCCCGGGCCAGGAGGCCCGCGGGAGGGAGGATGACCGCACTGGGGATCGGGGCGAGGACGCCCTCGATGACCATCGCCAGGAAGATCGCGGGATAGCCCCCCGCGGCGACGAGTTCCAGGAGGAACTCGGCGATCTCGAGAAACACCATCGAGCCGCTATTCGACTGGCTTCCTTAAAGCTTGGCGGACGGGTATCACATCGGGCGTCGACCGGCGGCGCTACGAGGCGGAAGAGGCGCGGGGAATCCATCGACCCCGCCGGTCCTCCGCCAGTTCGCGGCCCTCCGCGACGAGGGTGCCGCGGAGGAAGGTGGCCGTGGGGAAGATCGCCTCCCACCCCTCGAACGGGGTCCATCCCGCCTTGGAGTGGAGGTCTCGCGCGCGGATTCGGGTCCGCTCCCGGGGGTCGAAGACGGCGATGTCGGCGTCCATCCCCACCTCCAGGGAGCCCTTCCGGGGGAGCCCGAAGAGGGCGGCCGGTCGGTGACTCAGAGCGCGGACGAGGACCTCCAAGGGTAAATCGCCCCGCCGGACGAGGGCGAACATGAGGGGGTAGACGGTCTCCACGTTGGGGGCCCCCGGCGGTGCCTTGTCGAACATCTCCTCCTTCTCCTCGAGGGTGTGAGGCGCGTGGTCCGTGGCCAGCACGTGGACCTGTCCTCCCG
>JBHIBW010000238.1:0-1832 GCA_046759265.1 Thermoplasmata archaeon | reverse complement strand
CGCATGAAGGCGGGGATGAAGGTCGGTTCCGAGATCCATGAGAGCGACATGGCCCTCACGGAGAAGGCCGCCATGAACCTCCCCGACGACCAGAAGATGGCCTTCATGGCCTCGATGGATGCCGTGAAGTCGGAGATGGGCGGGATGATGGAGCAGCCCGCCGCCCCGGCGGCGTCCGGGGTCCCTGAGCACCATGGCAAGCCAATGCAGCTGAAGGGTGTGTTCAGCAAGAAGTATGTCTGTTCGGTCTGCGGGTACAAGCAGGCCGCCTAGGCCCGGCTCCCTCAGAAAGCATCGACGCCATCACGCGAGAACGTGATGGCCCACCCTCCTTTTGACAGAGTCGCTTCGGCTAGAAGCGTTCTTCATCCCTCAGGACCGGGAGCTCCGTGGTTCCTGACAGCTAGGGCGTCGCACACGTCCGCAATGACGACCTTGCGTGCCTGCACGTACCCAATGATGGTCCCGAAGAACTGGCCGATCGCAAAGAAGATGAGACCCATCCCGACGAAGTTGTAGGGTTCCCGAATGGACGCCAGGACCTTCATGTCGAGGGCGAGCTGGGCGGCCCGATCCTGATCCCCTGCCTCCAAGGCGTCCCGCCAGTGCAGCTGCAGGTCGGACTGGAAGGGGACCGTCAGCGGGAACGCGGTGGTGACCATGATCACCGCGCCCACGAGGAGGGGCAGGAAGAGCTTCGTCGGGAACCGCGCCAGGGCCTTCTCGGCCCGGTCCTCCACGTCCCCCTCGTCCGGAACCACCGGCACGGGGTCCACCTCTCGGCCCCTGGCCTGGAGAATCCGGGCCATCGTGCCGGGGAGGATCATCCCCATGCCTCGTAGGTTGATCAAGATGACCCCCAGGGCCAGACCGATGGCGAGCATGACGAGGGCGATGCCGACGAACCGCATGTTCGGGACGAACGCCGTCAGAAAGCCCGTCAGGAATTGGAGGTTCACGAAGGCCGCCCCCGTGGTGCCCGCCAGCCGTAGGATCTCCCATCGAAGATACACGTTGAGCGCGGCCGGGACGAACAGGAGGAGCAGGGTGAGGAGCGCCCCGCCGGCCAGGTAGGCCGCCACCTTCTGGGGCCAGAGGGTCTGCTCCAGGGGTTGGGCCCCGTAGCCTGCGAGGGCGGAACCGATGCGCCCAATCACACCGCGCTGGTCCCGGAGCGCCTGGATGATGAGAAGGAGAAAGTAGACGATGCCGCCGAGAACCGCGACGATCCCCGTGACCGCGATGACGGGGAAGAGACCCGTGGTCCACGCGAGAGTCTGGGCCGCGGCAGGGTTGGGAATGCTCGCGACGAGGTCCGCCCGTGCGAGGGCGCCGAGGAAGCCGATGGGGTAGCTCGCGCTAAGGACGATGACCCACCCGGCGAAGATGAGGGCGACGGGGAGCCGGGGAAGGATGGGGGCGACGTCGTTCTTCACCTCGCCCGGGTTGCCTGCGGAGAGGCCACCGATGATGCCAGGAAGGAGGCGGGCCTGGAGGCGAAGGTTGTAAACAATGGTCGCGAGCCCGAGGCCGATGCCCAAGGCAATGAAGGAGAGGGAACCCGGCCGCTGGGGAGTTCGGAGCACCTCGGCGAAGGCGCCCCAGGAGGCTGCGGTGAATCCAGGGGCACCCGGACCCCCGAGCCCTGTAGCGGCCAATCCCCCGGAGAGCGCGAAGAGGAAATTCACGATGGCGAAGGCGAGGCCCCCGAACAGGAAGAAGGCGAAGACACGGGCAAACCACGGCCGACTCGGCATGGAGAGCAACGACGCAGGGAAGGCCTTCCGGTAGGCCCCCACCGCGTCCCGGGCGGCCCCCGTGAGATTGTAGAT
>JBHIBW010000237.1:0-1834 GCA_046759265.1 Thermoplasmata archaeon | reverse complement strand
GTACGAGCAGCCCTGGGAGTACCCTCCCGGGCAGGGCGGCGGGCCCTGGTAGGCGCGACACCCCCGCCTCTCCAAGCTTTATGAGTTTAGCCCCATTGCGGACCAGCCACTGTAGCTCAGCCGGTCAGAGCGGCGGTCTCGTACCCCTGGCGGGAGAACCGCAGGTCGAGGGTTCGACTCCCTCCAGTGGCTTCCTGAACAATTTAGAAGGTTCCCGCTAGTCTCGTGTACTCATTCGGAATACTACTTTGGGGGAACAGGTGGATGCCAAACAACTTGCACTGTCACAGGACTATGCTGAATATCGGGGGGTGCGTATGAACGAATCCCCAGACGACCCGGAGTTTCAACTGGGCAAGGCCTCCGCGGCCGTTCAAAGAGCGGGGGGAGACCGCGCCGTCTTAGGCCGGAGGGAATCCTTGCGAAGGGCGGAGCACGGGAATCGGGAGAGGACGTGGCCGGACTACGCCGCAGGGGGCATCACGGCCCTCTCCCGGGCTGTCCATGCGTTCCTAGACGGATCCGCCCAGGAGCCGCCTCTGGACGTCATCGAGTGGGATGGGGCCGAGAAGGTCGTCCTCTTGGTTCTGGACGGCCTGGGATGGACCCAGCTCAACTACGCCTTCGAAGCGGGAGCCGCTCCCACCCTACGGGACCTCGCCGGAGAGGGAGGATTGCTAAAACTCACCACCACCCTCCCCTCCACGACAGCCACGGCCCTGGTAAGCCTGCATACCGGGCTCTCTCCCATCGAGCACGGGTACGTCGGCACCCGGCTGTTCTTGGAGGAGGTGGGAATCATCGCCGACATGCTGACACTCACGGTCCTGGGAAGCGAGACGAGCGTGCTCAGCCTTGGCCTGGCCCGCGACGACCTAGTCTCCGGGGAGACCCTCCTCTCGGCCGCGCGAAAGCAGGACCTGGGAGCATATGCTCTCACCCGAGAGGAGTTCCGGAAAGGAGGCTTCACTCAGATTCTCTACCAGGGAGGAGAGATAGAAGGGTACCGGTCCGTTGCCGACCTCTCGGGAACGTTGACAAGAATTTGCCGACAGGGCGGGAGAGGGCTGGTATGCGCCTACTGGGGCTCTGTGGACCAGGTCTGCCACCTCCAGGGCAGCCGATCCGGGGCCTTTCTAGCGACCCTCACTAGGTTTGACTCCCACCTACGCAAGGAGCTCGTTGATCGAGCGAACGGCCGTGTCTTGCTCCTTGTAACGGCCGATCATGGTCATGTTGACTGCCCTCCGGAACGGACCGTGGAATTGACCGAACATCCAGACCTCTTGGCCACCCTCGCCATGCCCCCCACGGGCGACGCCCGACTCCCGTACCTCTACGCAAAGGAAGGACGACTGGAGGCCCTGCTCGATTATTTGGACCATCACCTGGAGGACGTGGCCGATTGGATCCTGGCGGAGGAGGCCCTGAACGCGGGCCTCTTCGGTCCGTACACCACGTCGAAGAGGAAGGGGAGGCTCGGGGATGTGATTCTCCTTCCCCGGGAAAACTACTGTTTCACCCACGCGGGCCTTCCCGGGCCCCAGGAGTTCATCGGGCGCCACGGCGGTCCGAGTTCCCAAGAGATGGTGGTGCCCCTCCTCTGGGCTTCCATCTGAGCTTCCGGGACCTCGTTCTGGGCCATTCCCGGGCGGAACCCCGACCAAGAAAGATACGGCGACGGAATCCGCATCACTATCGCACCTGCCTGCATGCCGGCCGGTGGGTGCTCTCGTCATGGGTTAGGCTTCCTGTTAACACATAAAAATGGTCCAATCCTCGAGCGTGGGACCAGCAGCCGCGAGGCGACGAGCAGCCTCTGATCCGTCTCCTG
>JBHIBW010000236.1:0-1852 GCA_046759265.1 Thermoplasmata archaeon | reverse complement strand
GAGGCCCCTCCCCTTGTGGGCCTCCGGAACAAGCCCCGCCACATCCAAGAGATCGAAGGGGACGAGCCGGACCCCATCCGTGCAGGGGGCATTGTGGGGACTGCAGACCGTTCCTAACTCCTCGTGGGGACAGGGACGGGTGACGTACGCGATGCCTCGGTTGGGCTTGATGGTGGTGAAGGGGTAGGCGGCGATGTCGACGGGAGCGAGTGTGGCGGCCGCGAAGAACGTGCTCTTCCCTGCGTTGGGCTTTCCCACGACCCCGACCAGCATCTCCTCCCGCGCTCACGGAGGGGGCCTGGGAGCTAATAACCTAATGGCGGGGGTGTGCGAAGGTAATCGGGGTCGTCAAGGCATTTAACCTCGAGACGGCTTTCTCCGTCCTTGTCCGATTCCATCCCTCGCTCCCACCCTCGCTACCGCTCCCTGGTGACGCGGGAGAAGCTTGCGGCGGCGGCGCGGAGTGGGCTCGTGGCCTGGGAAGGCCTCATCGCCCACGGACGTGGGGAGGCGTTTGACTATCTGCTGGGGGAGCAGACTTCGCCCGAGGCCGCCGTCGCGGCCCGGGCCGCCGCGGCCTACCTGGTGCGCGCCGAACGCCCCGTCCTGTCCGTCAACGGAAACGTGGCCGTTCTGGCGGCGGACGAGATCGGCGCGCTCGCGAAAGCGACGGGGGCGCGAGTCGAGGTGAACGTCTTCCATCGTACAGAGGAGCGAGTCGGGGACCTCGTGGCGTTTCTTGAAGAGCGGGGAGTCCGGGAGGTCTTGGGGGAGAAGCCCGACGCTTCTCTCCCGGGTCTCGAACACCCACGAGCGCTGAGTAGCAGCGAGGGCATCTACCGAGCCGACGTCGTCCTCGTGCCGCTGGAGGATGGCGACCGGGCCGAAGCCCTCGTCGGAATGAATAAGGCCGTCCTCTCCATCGACCTCAATCCCCTCTCCCGGACCAATCAAGTCGCGACGGTGGCGATCGTGGACGAGGTGGTCCGGGCACTGGAGAACATGGCGGCTTTTGCCCGGGATGCGAAGGGACTGGAAGCGGTCGAAGCCGCCCTGGCGGCGTATGAGAAGCGGGCCAATCTCCAAGGGGTTCTGGAAGTCATCCGGAGGAACCTTGAGGCCCAGACACGGGAGCAGGGGGAGGAAGGTGACAACGTTTAAATCGCCTCCCGCCCATGTGAATTCCCCGTTGGGATTATGAAGTATGTAATCGTCACCGGCGGGGTTTTGTCCGGTTTGGGGAAGGGAATCACCACCTCCAGTATCGGCCGCAATTTGCAGAGCCGGGGCCTCTCCGTGACCGCCATCAAGATCGACCCCTACCTGAACGTGGACGCGGGGACCATGAATCCCTTCCAGCATGGGGAGGTCTTCGTGCTGGAGGACGGAGGGGAGGTCGACCTCGACCTGGGCAACTACGAGCGGTTCCTGGACATCCAGCTCAGTCGCGACCACAACATCACCACGGGGAAGGCGTACCTCGCCGCCATCGAGAAGGAGCGCCACGGCGACTACCTGGGAAGCACGGTCCAGATCATCCCCCACGTGACGGACGAGATCAAGCGGATGGTCCAAGATGTGGCCGAGTCGGCAGGGGTCAACGTCACGCTGGTGGAGGTCGGGGGCACGGTGGGCGACATCGAGTCCATGCCCTTCCTCGAAGCACTCCGGCAACTCTCCATCGACGTAGGGAGGGAGAACTGCGTGTTCGTGCACACCACCCTGGTCCCGATCCTCCCCGTGGTGGGGGAGGCCAAGACCAAGCCCACCCAACACAGCGTGAGGGAGCTGCGCGCCGTGGGGATCCATCCGAGTGCCATCGTGGCCCGCGCCCCCGACGAGTTGGACGAGG
>JBHIBW010000235.1:0-1857 GCA_046759265.1 Thermoplasmata archaeon | reverse complement strand
TCTTCGGGAGGAAGGTGGCGCCGAGGATCCAGATCGTGACGATGAAGACGCCGAACGAGATGTAGATGACTGCGATGTAGGTGGACATGTTGATGCGGCGCTCCTCCTCGGTCAGCTGCACCTCCTTCGCGTCGTGGCTGACCATGGTGAGGACGTCGGCGACCTCGCCCCCCGCGTCGCTCGCCTTGATGATGATGGCCACCACCCGCTCGACGAGGGGCGTCCTCACCCGCTCGGCGAAGAGCCGGAGGGCGTCCGTGGCCGGGACCCCCCACTGGATCTGGGCCGCCATCCGCTGGATCTCCTCCGTCAGGACGCCGTAGCGCCCCTGGGCGGCCACGACGATGGCCTCGGAGAGGGTCATGCCGAAGCGGCCGGCCTCGGCGACGTCGCGGAGGAAGTCGGGCAACCGCTTCTCGATGGCCTTGATGCGTTTCTGCTGCTTGGCCATGTAGAACCCGTAGGGCCCGATGAAGGCCATGAGGGCGAGGGCCATGAAGTTCAGGAAGCGGTTGATGGGGTGCTCGGGGTCGGGGACCCCGTCCCCATCTTGGTCTCCCGGCGGCAGGAACGAGATGTCGACCACGTCCAGCAGGTTCATGACGGCGACCGTGAGGAAGGCCGCCCCCAGCAGGATGCTGATCATCTTGACCGTCCGGGAGGCGTCCTTCGCCTCGTAGATGGCCTCCACGGCCTCCTGCAGGTCCTTGGAGATGCGCTTTGCTTTGGCCATCTACTGCGACTCCTGCTCCTGGTTCCAGATGATGAAGATGAAGCCGAACTGGGAGAGGGGGATCATGAGCGCCACGATGACGTAGAGGAGGGTGACCACGAAGCCCGAGGAGCCCTTGCTGATGAGGGCCATGATGGCCATGATGACCACGAGGAACAGCGGGAACGCGACGACGACGGTGACGAAGCTCTCGGCCAGGAGACCGAGGGTCTCCATCCGCTTCTTCATCTCCAGCTTGTCTTCCTTCTCGAACTGCTCCGCCTTGACCAGGAAGTAGGGCTTCATCTGCCCCCCCGAGGTCGCCGTCGTGACGACGCCCTGGAGGAACTCCTGGAACTTCGCGCTCGGCGTCCGGTGGGCGCCCCGCTTCAGGGCGGTGAGGATGTCCATCCCCAGCAGCTCGGTGTCCCGCGTGATCCACTCCGCCTCCTCCTGGATCTCCCCGTAGATCTTCTGCCGCGAGAGCTCCCGGAAGATGACGTCGACGGGGACCTCCGCCGAGGCCATGGCCGAGATGAAGGACATGACGCCCGTGAGCTTCCGATCGATCTTACGGGCCCGCTTCTTCGCCCGTCCGGCGGGGATGCCCTTGATGAACCCCATGCCCAGGAAGATCCCCCGGACCATGACCGTGGGGACCACGGCCAGCAGGACCGGGAAGACGACCCATGGGAGGAGGGTCCCTCCCATGATGACGAGGAGGAAGAAGCCCAGGCCCAGGGCGGCGATGAGGGTCGTCAGAGCCGTGAGGAAGGTGACGGTGTAGGCCACGGCCAGGTACTCCTCCGGGCGCAGCCGCATGTGGGCCTTGAGGAGGTTGTCCTCCAGGTCCTCGTCGATCTCCTTGTCCTTGACCGCGTTGCCCATCAGCCGCCAGGCGAACCGCTGAAAGGACGTCAGGCCCACGTGGCCGGGCTGCGACCCCGCGGGGAGCATGATCTTGTGCGGTTCCTTGGGGTCCAGGAACGCGTGCTCGGCCGCCTGGACCTCCGCACGCCGACGGGCTTCCAGGCTGTCCAGCAGGCTCTTCGCCTCACCCGCCAAGGAGCTCACCTCCCACTTCCAGCGGCCCCGCCTCGGCCTCCCATCCCATCTCCTTTCGGATCCGGTTCACCGTGGCGTCC
>JBHIBW010000234.1:0-1859 GCA_046759265.1 Thermoplasmata archaeon | reverse complement strand
AGGAGACGATGAAGCCCGTGAGGTCCTGGGGCGTGATGTGGACCTCCTTCCGAACCCGGACCTCGGCCACGGTCGTCGGGAGGGTCATTCGAGCATAAAGGCCCTCGCCCAGTCTATCATCAAATAGGGCAAGCCCCTTCGCTCCCCGGGGGTTCCATGGACTATTTCGAGAACATCTTGGAGGCCGTCGGGCACACGCCGCTGGTCCGATTGAACCGGGTCTTGGACGGGGCGGAGCCGCTCGTACTGGCGAAGCTCGAGAACTTCAACCCAGGGGGGAGCGTCAAGGACCGCATCGGCCTCGCGATGATCGAGGATGCGGAAGCCCAGGGGCTCCTGCAGCCCGGAGGGACCATCATCGAACCCACGTCCGGGAACACGGGGGTGGGACTCGCCATGGTGGCGGCCATCAAGGGATATCGGTGCATCTTCACCATTCCCGACAAGATGACCCTCGAGAAGATCAACCTCCTGAAGGCTTATGGCGCCCGCGTCCTCGTGACCCCCACGGCCGTGCCGCCGGACTCGCCCGAGAGCTACTACCAGGTCGCGGAGCGGCTCCATCAGGAGCGGCCCCACTCCGTGGTCCCCAACCAGTATACCAACCCGATGAACCCCGAGGCGCACTATCGCACCACGGGACCGGAGGTTTGGGCCCAGACGGAAGGGAAGATCACCCACTTCGTGTGCGGCATGGGCACCGGGGGCACCATCAGCGGCGCGGGGAAGTACCTGAAGGAGCAGAACCCGGAGGTTAAGGTCATCGGCGTCGATCCGATGGGCTCGATCCTTGCGGACTACTTCTACACCCAGGAGACGGTCCCGGGACACACCTACAAGGTGGAGGGCATCGGCGAGGACATGATTCCCGAGACGACACACTTCGAGTACATCGACGAGATCGAGAAGGTGGGCGACCGCGAGTCCTTCCTGTACGCGCGTCGTTTGGCCCGTGAGGAGGGCATCCTCGTCGGGGGTTCCGCGGGCTCCGCGCTCGGAGCGGCGATCCGCGTAGCCCGGCGGGCCTCGCCCGATGACGTCATCGTCGTGCTGTTCCCAGATACAGGAGAACGCTACCTCAGCAAGGCGCATAGCGAGGAGTGGCTCAAGACAAACGGGTTCTTGGAGGAGCAGCCCCCCCTCCTGGACATCCTGGAGGCCAAGGACGGACGAATCCCCTCGTTGGTCGCGGTCGAGGCGGATCAGCCGGTGATGGCCGCCATCCAACTCATGCGACAGCATACCGTGTCCCAGCTCCCCGTGGTCGAACAGGGGAGCGTCGTTGGAAGCGTTCGGGAGGAGGCCCTTCTTGCGCGGATGCTGGAAGGGGCGGAGATGACGGAAGTCCCGGTTCGGGACGTCATGGAGAAGCCCTTTCCGGTGGTCAACGCGGGAACCGACCTCGACGTGGTCTCGAAGCTTCTCCTCCGGGGAAACCCGGCCGTCCTCCTCGGGTCGGTGGAGGATCCCCAGGGCATCGTGACCCGGATCGATGTCGTCGAATACCTCACGCGGAGGGCCGCCGCATGAGAATGGCAACGAAGGCCATCCATGCCGGGCAGAAGCCGGATCCCGAGACGGGGGCCGTGACCGTCCCCGTCTACATGACCTCGACCTACTCTCAATCGAAGCAGGCGGAATACGTCTACGGACGAGGCCGCAACCCGACGCGGGACGCGCTAGAGGAGAGTCTCGCCACGTTGGAGGAGGGCAAGTACGCCTTGGCCTTCGCCTCCGGGATGGCGGCGATTACGACCCTAACGACCCTGCTGAAGAAGGGCGATCACGTCGTGGTGGCAGACAACGTCTACGGCGGCACCTACCGCCTCTTCCGCCAGGTCATGGAGGACTTCGGCGTG
>JBHIBW010000233.1:0-1864 GCA_046759265.1 Thermoplasmata archaeon | reverse complement strand
ACGGGGCCATCGACCCCGTGATGGTCGACCCCCAGGTGGAGGACATCTCCTGCGATGGGGTGGGCGTTCCGTTCTACATCTACCACCGGAAGTACGGGTCCATCCCCTCGAACATCAAGTTCGACTCCGAGGAGGAGCTCGACAGCTACGTCGTCTGGCTGGCCCAGAAGTGCGGCAAGCACATCTCCGTGGCCCAGCCCATGCTGGACGCCTCCATCCCGGACGGTTCCCGACTACAGGCCACCCTCGGAAAGCACGTCACGAAGAAGGGATCCAGTTTCACCATCCGGCGGTTCCGGGAGAATCCCTTCACCCCCCTGGACCTCGTCGCGGGCCGGACCATGAGCCCGGAGATGATGGCCTACCTGTGGCTGGCCATCGAGAACGGGCAGTCCATGCTCATCTGCGGCGGCACGGCGAGCGGGAAGACCACCACCCTCAACGCCATGCTCCTCTTCGTCCCGCCTCAAATGAAGATTGTGAGCATCGAGGACACCCGAGAGCTGAACCTCCCTCACGAGAACTGGGTGGCGACCGTCACCCGACACGGCTTCGGCAACATGATGCCCGACGGCCGACGCGCCGGAGAGATTGACATGTTCGACCTGCTTTCCGCGGCCCTTCGGCAGCGCCCCCAGTACCTCATGGTGGGCGAGGTGCGGGGCGCGGAGTCGTACGTGGTGTTCCAGGCCATGGCCACCGGGAAGAGCGCCTACACGACCTTTCACGCGGACGACGTGCAGTCCATGGTCCATCGGCTGGAGAACGACCCGATCAACCTGCCGCGGGCCCTCGTGGCCGCACTCGACATCGTCCTCCTCCAAGGCCAGGTGAAGGTGGGGACCGAGATGACCCGGCGGGTGAAGTCCCTCACGGAGGTCATCGGAGTCGATCCGGAGTCGGATGAGCTCATCACGAACTCCGCCTACACGTGGAACCCCGCGGAGGACGCCTTCGCCTTCAGCGGCCACAGTTACGTGTACGAGAAGATCCAGACGGCCCGCAACTGGACGCCGAAGCGCATGGAACAGGAGGTCAAGCGGCGGCTGGAGCTCTTCAAGTACATGGAACGCACGGGCGTCAAGAGCTACCGGGACGTGGCCCGCATCGCCTCGGCGTACTACAAGGACCCCGAGGAAATGATGGGCATCGTCCGGGCCGAGCTGCCGGCAGAGTAAGCCCGCTCGGTTGCCTTTCGATCCGCCACGAGTTTCTGAGACTGCTGTCGTGAACCCAAAGGGGAGTGCCCGCTGGGCAGTGGGGTTCCTCACAGATTAGGAGAGGAGGGGTTTCGCACCTAGGTTGGTGAGCCCACCCTACTTCTTCGTCTTCCGCTTGGCGAAGGGCTTCTTCACGATCTTCTTCAAGACCGCCTTCTTCTTCTCCGGGGGCGGAGCCGGTGTCCCACCTCCCGGAGGCGCGGTGGGCGGGGTTGGGGGGATTCCTCCGCCCGAGGGGCCGCCAGGCCCGGGCGGCGGGCCGCCGCCGGGTGGCGTGGACTCGCCCGCCATCGGCGTGCCGCAGCGGTGACAGATCTTGGAGGTCAAGGAGTTGAGGCTGTTGCAGCGCGGACAGGGCTTCGAGCCCATCTTCCGCATTTCCTCTTCCTCCTTGAGCCACCCGTCGAACGTGACGTAGGTGGGCTGCCGCCGCCACCACTCCTGGAACTCCTTCTCCGAGGGCTGGTGGCCCAGGGCGCGACCCGCCTCCATGCGATACTTGTTGACGACGTTCTCGTACTGCTGTCGGACCCGGTCCTTGACGTCGAGCGCCTTGGACTTGCCCGTGGTAAACTCCACGCCGCACTCCGGGCACTTCTTCACGTCGGCCGGGATCCAGGCGTGGCAGCTGCTGCACTTCGCCA
>JBHIBW010000232.1:0-1874 GCA_046759265.1 Thermoplasmata archaeon | reverse complement strand
CATGCCTCCACTCGGGGTGTGGAGGGAGGCTAGGCTCGGGCTGGCCACTCGAGGATAGAATGGTCCGGGTGATTACGCGAAGCGCGGATTCCGGGAGCGAGCGCAACTCGCGATGATAGCACTCATGGAGTGACGGAGCGACTTTATGGTCCACATTCCTCCTCCCTTGTCTTACCAACGGAGACCGGGATGCTGCTCGAAAACGCAACGCTGGTGTTGGCCGGAACGCTGACGGCCTTAATCGCGGGATTGCTCTTCGGCTACGCGGTGTCGGTGAACGGAGGGCTTCACCGCCTCAAGGACTCCGAATACGTGGCGGCCATGCAGTCCATCAACATCGTGATCGTGAGGCCTGTCTTCCTCCTGGCCTTCTTCGGCCCCGTCATACTTCTCCCCTTGGCTGCGTACCTCTACCTGGGCATCAGCGCGTCAGGGTTTGCACTCCTCCTGTTGGCTTCCGTTCTCTATATAGGAGCCACGTTCGGCGTCACAGTTGCGGGGAACGTTCCTTTGAATAACAGACTCGCAGGGGTGGACCTGAGCCGGGCATCAGACGAGGAGGTAGGCCAGGCACGAGCGCAGTACGAAAGACCATGGAACCGCCTCCATGCCGTTCGGACATTTGCGTCAGTCGCCGCCACCGTTGCCATCTTCGTCGCGGCAGTGACGTCCTGAGGCGAACCCGCATCGAGTGACCGTCGACCGTCTTTACTCGTTCGCGGGCACGAACCCGAGTTGGGCAGGCGACGGTCTTATCGCGGGGTCCGCCCATGTTAGGTCACCTTGGTTGTCCATTTCAGTGGACTCTTGGCCTTCGTTGGCGCTCTCGCGGGTGCTCTTGTGGGGGCGGCCATTGGATATTTGGCCGGCCTCCGCATCGCGCGCCGTCAGCTTCTCCGAGACGAAAAGTTCAGGGCCTACGAAGATCCAATGCGGAAGGTCCAGGAGGCCCTCAACACCCTGGACCTATGGGCCTCCGTGGAGAGCATCGAGTTGAGGACCGATGACAAGAAGGCGTTCAAGGACGCCATGAACGCCCTCCTCACGATTCACGTCGCCACGGAGGGGAAGCAAGGCCTCGACCGGCTGGTGGAGCGGCTCAAGGAAGCTGATCTCGACGAAGAAGAGGAGTGGAAGAAACACCTCGATTCCCTGAAGACGGTCGTCGTCCTCTCCTTTTTCGTGGATCTGGTCGGGTTCCTGCGAGAGGTGGAGGCGAGTCAACCGACCCTGGAGATGGTCGAGGCACCCGCCGATGTCTCCGATCTCGTGACGGAGCTGGCTCAGGAGGTCGCCGGCGGAGTGGGCCTGCTCATGACTCGCTCCCTCCTGGACCAATCCTTCATTCGGCCCCTCGATGGGACCTTGGACCAGGAGGCCCGTGCCGGCATTCGGAGACGCCTCGAGGACCTGAAACAGGCCATGATGGACGACCTGGAAGCGACGTTGTAAGCCTGGAACAAGAGGCGAGGTGCCAAGAGAAGGCATATGTAGGGTCTACGCCCTCCCTGTGGCCGGGGAGTCCATGGGGGAGAGGAGACTGACGACCAAGGGCATCGCCTTCTTCGGCGCTCTGACGGTGTTCCTGCTGCTTCTTCACGCCGCGGACGAGATTGCGCGCGGCGCGGCCGCCCAGCAATACGCGGGCTTCGGAGTCGGAGCGGCTGCCCTTCTCTTAGTCCTGGCGATGGTCCCTTTCATCTTCGGCATCGGATGGGCCTGGAAGGAACGTAGGCTGGGCTACGTGATCGTCCTTGTGGGGTCCGCCGTCGCCTTCTTGCGGACCTTCGCCGTGATCTTCGGCTTGGGCAATCCGGACCTGGAGGCCATCGCCGCTGCCTACACCAGCGAGGCCGTCGGCGTCTTCTTCGTCT
>JBHIBW010000231.1:0-1885 GCA_046759265.1 Thermoplasmata archaeon | reverse complement strand
ACGGGGAGGCCAGCAAGTACGAACACGAGATGCTCGGCTTCAACTACCGGATGACGGACCTGGCGGCCGCGATGGGCATTGAGCAGATGAAGCGAATCGACGGCTTCGTCGAGGCGCGGTCCCACAACGCGGCCTACCTCACGCGCGCCTTGGATGAGATGGAGGGCCTCCAGACCCCGCAAGTCGGCAAAGATCGAACCCACGTGTTCTACCAGTACATCCTCCGCGTCGAGGATGCTTTCCCTCACTCCCGTGACGAGCTGATCGCCGCCCTGAAGACCCGGGGCATCGAGAGTCGCCCCTCCTATCCCAGGCCCATTTACAAACAGGCGGCCTACAGAGGCTGGGGCCGGGCAGCCGAGTCTCCCGTGGCGGAACGCGTCCTCCCGAGGATGCTGGAGATTCCCGTCCATCCGTCCTTGACCCAGGCCGACTTGGAGGCCATCGTGGGCGCCTTCGATTCCCTCACGTAGCCACCCACCAACCCTTTATCGCCCTCGTGCCCATTTGCGTCATCGGACATGCGAGTGGGCATCATCGGCGTGGGGTCGATGGGACAGAACCACGCCCGCATCTACTCGGAAGTGGCAGAGCTCGTGGGGGTCGTGGACGCCGATAGGGAGGTGGGGGAGGCGGCGGCCAGCCGCTTCGGGACCTCGTTCTTCCCAACCCCCGATGATCTCTATCGGGAGGGCATCGAGGCCGTGAGCATCGCGACACCCACCGGCCTCCACTCCGACGTCGCGCACGAAGCCGTTGCGAGCGGGATCCACGTACTCCTGGAGAAACCCTTCACGGGCGACCCGGAGCGGGCAGAGAAGCTTACGCAGGAGGCCGAGGATAGAGGGGTGGTCCTGGCCGCCGGCCTAATCGAGCGGCATAACCCGTGCGTGGAGTTCGCCCACGATGCCCTTCGGGAGGGGGCCTACGGCAAGCTCATCGCCATCTCCACCCGGCGGGTGAGTTCCTTCCCGACCCGGGTCCGGGACGTGGGGGTCATGATGGACCTGGGGATCCATGACGTGGATGTCCTCCGGTACCTCGTGGGCGCGGAGGTGGAGCGGGTCTACAGCGTGGCGGGGCGGGAGCGACACGACGACTTCGAGGATCACGCCACGGCCCTCTTGACCTTTCGCGGAGGGGTGACGGGGACGGTGGAGGTCAACTGGCTCACCCCGATGAAGGTCCGGCGCCTGGCCCTGACCTGCCTGAACAACTTCGTGGAGGTGGACTACATCGACCAGTCGTTGGACATCTCCTCCTCGAGCCTCCCTAAGTACGACCCCTCCAACCTCTACCAGGCCCCCTTCGAGTACGAGACCCGGCAGGTGGCCCTCAAGAAGGAGGAGCCCCTGCGGCGGGAACTCCTGGACTTCCTGGGAGCCATCGAAGAGGACCGGAAGCCCCTCGTGGACGGGAGGGAGGCCGTCCAGACCCTCCGGGTCGTCACGGCCATCACGGAGGCCCAGCGCCGCGGCGGGCCGGTCGAGGTTAGCTAGCGCGCCGACCAAGGCCCAGGTACCGAAACCCTTCCCCGCCGAGGTCCTCGGGGTCCAAGGCCCCCCGCAGGTCCACCACGAGGCGCCGCCGCATGGCCGCGCCGAGGGCCCCCCAATCCAGTTCGCGGTAGGCTTCGTGGGGCGTCACGAGGACGAGACAGTCCGCCTCCTCCGCCGCCTCGGCCAGGTCCCTCCAGAGGACGACCCCATCCTGCTCGGACACGAAGGGATCGTGGAGTCGGATCTCGGCTCCTCCTTCCTCTAGGATGCGGTAGAGGGCCAAGCCCGGGGAGTTGGAGGTCTCCGCAATGTTCTCCTTGGAGGCGCCACCTAGCAGCACGATCCGAGACCCGCCTAGCTCCGCATCCCCCCGATTGAGCGCTCCT
>JBHIBW010000230.1:0-1904 GCA_046759265.1 Thermoplasmata archaeon | reverse complement strand
CCCACATGATCGTCGTCCTCGACGAGGCGGACGTCCTCATCCGGAAGAGCTCCGAGCTCATCTACGCCCTGACGCGCTTCGATGAGGAGTACAAAGCCCCCCGGGGGAGCGTGAGCGTCGTTCTCATCTCGCAGAAGGACGTGCTCCCCTTCCTCGATCCCGCCACCCTGAGCACGTTTCGCCGGAGCAACATGGTGGAGTTCGGCATGTATACCCAACCGGAGCTGGTGGACATCCTGGCTGACCGGGTGGAGACGGCCTTCTTCCCCGACGTGGTGCCGGACGACGTGGTTCACCTCATTGCCGACATCGCCGCGGCCGGCGGGGATGCCCGCTACGCCATCGAGATCCTGCAGAAGGCGGGCGAGCTGGCGTTGGACGAGAACCTGCGTGAGGTCCGTCCGGAACAGGTCCGGGGCGCCCGCGCGGTGACCTACGCCCTCCTGAGCAAGGAGTCCTTGGAGACCCTGGATCGACCCAAACGGCTGGCCCTCCTGGCGATCGCCCGGAGACTGGAGAAGAAGGCGTACGTCACCACGGGGGAGGCGGAGGAGGCCTACGCGCTGGTGTGCGAGGAGTACGGCGCCCAGAAGCGGAGCCACACCCAGTTCTGGAAGTACCTCCAGGACCTGGACCTCCTGGGCTTCGTCTCCGCCAAGCCCTCAGGGGAGGGCGTCACCGGGAAGACCACGATCATCTCCCTCCAGGAGGTTCCCGCCAAGGCCCTGATCGAGAGCCTGGAGGCCTCCTTGGCCCACTGACCCGCGCCCTCGGGGTGGTCCCTGATGCCCCTACGAAACGAAACGCAATCGATGTTTGAGATGAGTCGGAAGATCATTCAGGGCGAGCTCCCCCACCCTCCCGTCGCTCGACTGATCGGGTTCCGGCTGGTGTCCATCGAGCCGGGAACGGCCGTCGTGGAACTGGAGGCCTCGGAGGATCACGCGAACCCGATGGGCACCCTCCACGGCGGCATCCTGTGCGACATCGCCGATGCGGCCATGGGTCTCGCCTACGCCGCCACCCTGGAGGCCGGCGAGAGCTTCGCGACCCTCGAGCTGAAGATCAACTATCTTCGCCCGTTTTGGACGGGGGACCTGACGGCCGTCGGCAAGGTCCTCCACGCGGGGCGTTCCGTCGGCGTGACGGAGTGCGATGTCGAAGACGGTGCGGGCAGACTCGTCGCCCGGGCGACGAGCACGTGCATGACCCTTCGGGGCGAGCGCGCGCGGGGTCGCTGATGCCCGGGAAGGAGGAGAGTCGCCGGGTCGTTCTTGCGCTTGGACGACGCCTCAAACTTGATATTTCAGGCATCAGATTCCCGCCCTGGAGGAGCATGGGAGAGGAACCGACTAGCTCGGAGGACGGGTCCGGCTCGGCCCTGGGGGAGGGCCTTTACCTCCTCAAGGAGACCCGTCCGGGCTTGAGCTACCGCCTCTTCGTGCGTCTCCTCCAGGAGGACCGAGCCGGACTCCTGATCTCCCGACGTCACCCCTCTCGCGTGAAGAAGGAAGAGGCCCTGTCCGCCGCCCGCCACGTCTGGCTGAGCCACACGCCGGGGGAGGGGTTCCACAACCCCACCGCCCTGGCCGGCCTCAACCGCCTCATCGACGGCTTCCTCCAGGAGAACGGTCCGAGCGTCGTCCTCCTGGACGGCCTGGAATACCTCCTCCTCCACAACGAGTTCGCTCGGACCCTTCTCTTCGTCGAGTACCTCAACGATCTCGTGGGCCAGTACCCCACCATCGTGCTCCTTCCGGTCAACCCGGAGGCGCTGGATGCGAAGGAACTCGCCCTCCTGGAGCGCAATCTCGAGGTCCTCAGCGGCGGCGCCGTCCGTCGGGACCTGGAGCGCGAGGAGTGGCTCCGACTGCTGGATGACGAGCAGGGGGCACGCTGAGGGA
>JBHIBW010000229.1:0-1909 GCA_046759265.1 Thermoplasmata archaeon | reverse complement strand
CGGCAAGCCCGTCCACCTGGAGACCACCATGACCCGCGCGAAACTGGAACAACTCGTGGAGCCCGTGTTGCAGCGGACGGTCTCGCCAATCAAGCAGGCGTTCAAGGACGCCAAGTGGAGCTTCGACGACGTCCAGCACGTCATCCTCGTGGGTGGTCCCACCCGGATGCCGATTGTGCGGAACCACTTCAGCAAGGTCATCGGACGCAAGGCGGAACGAGGCATCGATCCGATGCAGTCCGTTGCCCTCGGGGCGGCCCTTCAGGCGGGCGTCCTGGCGGGGGAGGTCAAGGACATCCTCCTGCTGGACGTGACACCCCTGAGCCTGGGCATCGAGACCCTCGGCGGTGTCTCCACGAAGCTCATTGACCGGAACACGACGATTCCGACGAAAAAGGAGCAGGTCTTCAGCACGGCCGACGACAACCAGAACACGGTGGAGATCAACGTCCTCCAGGGGGAGAGGGCGATGGCGCCCGACAACGTCTCTCTCGGGAAGTTCCTCCTCACGGGCATCCCGCCCGCCCCGCGGGGCATCCCTCAGATCGAGGTGACGTTCGACATCGACGCCAGCGGCATCCTCCATGTCGCGGCCAAGGATCTGGGGACCGGAAAGGAAGAGAAGCTCACCATCACCGCGCCCCAGCGCCTCTCGGAGGACGAAATCGACCGCATGGTCACCGACGCGGAGGCCTTCGCGGAGGAGGATCGACGGCGCAAGGAGTTGGCCGACACCCGGAATCAGGCCGACAGCCTTGTCTACGCCACCGAGAAGATGCTCGACGAGGTCGGCGACAAGGTCGAAGAGCCCACTCGGAAGGCCGTTGAGGAGAAGATGGAGAACCTGAAGAAGGCGCTCGAAACGGACGACCTTCAGAAGCTCAAGACGGGGATCGAGGAGCTCAACGCCGAGGCGCAGAAGATTGGCACCGAGGTTTACCAGAAGGCCCAGGAAGAGCGCGCGCGGGAGGAGGCGAAGGGATCCCCGGACGACTCCGAACCGGAGGTCGTCGACGCCGAGTTCGAGGACGTGGACGAGGATAATGACTAGGCAAATCTTATTGCGCCCACCTTCCGTATAATAGGCGCCCCATGGCGAAGCGCGATTACTACGAGGTTCTGGGCGTTCCCAAGGACGCCGCCGGATCGGACATCAAGAAGGCCTACCGCCGCCTCGCGAAGAAGTATCACCCCGACCTCAACAAGGAGGAACCCGAGGAGGCGGAAGCGAAGTTCAAGGAGCTCTCCGAGGCCTACGAAGTCTTGATGGACCGCGAGAAGCGGTCCCTCTACGATCGCTACGGCCACGCCGGGGCGCAGCGTGCCTTCGGCGGGCAGGGCTTCGACTGGTCCGACTTTACCCACTTCGGTGACCTCGACGACATCTTTGGGAGCAGCGTCTTCCGTGACTTCTTCGGTGGCGCCGCGAGCCCATTCGGAGGCAGCCTCTTCGAAGAGTTCTTCCGCCGATCCGGTCAGTCTCCGTACGGACCCTCCCGGGGCCGCGACCTCCGCATGGACTTGGAGGTGACCTTGGAGGAAGTGGCCGACGGGGCCCAGCGGGAGATCCAGGTGCCTCACGGCGTGGCCTGCGAGGACTGCCGGGGTACGGGCGCGAAGGACGGCAACCTGACAGACTGTCCCGCCTGCAACGGAACGGGACAGGTCCGGGACGTGCGACGAAGCGGCTTCAGCCAGATGATCAGCATCACGCCTTGTACCCGTTGTCGTGGCGAGGGCAAGCTGGCCTCGGAGAAGTGCCCGGAGTGTCGCGGACGGGGTGCCATTCATAAGACCTCTCGGGTCTCCGTGGCGATCCCCAAGGGGGCCCGCGAGGGGCTGAGCCTCCGCGTCCTCGGCCAGGGGGAGGCGGGAGACCGCGGAGGGCCCGCGGGAGACCTCTACCTCG
>JBHIBW010000228.1:0-1917 GCA_046759265.1 Thermoplasmata archaeon | reverse complement strand
CCCTCCCCCGTGGACCCGTCAACCTCCAAGGGCTTCACGGGGTTGCTCAACCCGGTTCGGGGTATAGACCTCCCCTCGCCGCCGGAAGGCCTTCTCGAGCTCCACCGCGAAGAAGACGCTGGAAGCCACGAGGGTGGCAATGAGGAGGTCCGCCACCGGGAGGCCCACGGTCTGGAAGGCCGCCTGCAAGGGTGGGAAGTAGATGACGGCGAGCTGAAGGGCGACGGTCAGGCTGACGGCCCCGATGAGCCACGGGTTTCCGAAGAAGCCTGCCTTGAACACAGAATCGCGGGAGACACGGATGGCCAGGACGTGGAAGACCTGGAACATCGCCACGGTGTAGAAGGTCAAGGATCGAGCAAACTCCAACCCTTCCTGCTCCAAGGCCCACAGGAAAAGGCCGAGAGAGCCCCCCGTCATGAGGAGACCTACCCAGATGATGTGGAACCCCATGTCGCCGGATAGGATTCCGGTCCGGGGGTCCCGGGGAGGGCGCTCCATCAGGCCGCTCTCTTTCCGCTCTACCGCCAGGGCCAGCGCGGGGAAGCCGTCGGTGATCAGGTTAATCCAGAGAATCTGAAGAGGGAGAAGAGGCAGCGGGAGGAACGCGGCCGCGGCCACGAAGAGAATCATGACCTCCCCCGAATTCGTGCTCAGAAGGTACCGGACGAACTTCCGGATGTTCTCATAGACCCCGCGCCCCTCCTCGACGGTCACGGAAATGGAGGCAAAGTTATCATCCGTGAGCACGACGTCGGAGGACTCCTTCGCCACGTCGGTCCCCGTAATTCCCATGGCGATGCCGATGTCGGAGCGCCGAAGGGCCGGGGCATCGTTCACCCCATCTCCGGTCATGGCCACCACGGCCCCCTTGCGCTTCCAAGCCCTCACGATCTTGACCTTGTGTTCGGGAGAGACCCGGGCGTAGACCTTGACACGCTCTACCCGCTCCGCCAGCGCCTTTACGGTCAGGCGATCGAGTTCTGCGGCGGTCATAACGTCCTCCCCCGCTTCCAGAATGCCCATCTCCCGGGCGACGGCTTTTGCCGTAAGCAAGTGGTCGCCCGTAATCATGACGACCTCAATCCCCGCAGCCTTGCTCCGCTTAACGGCCTCAATCGCGTCTTGCCGAGGGGAGTCCATCATCCCTACCAAACCCAAATAGACGAGGTCGGTCTCAACCGCCTCCTCCCCCAGGTCAGGGAGTTGATCGGGCAGCTCCCGGTAGGCCAGAGCCAAGACCCGATATGCCTTCCAGGCCAAGGACCGGGCCCGCTCAAGGATGCTCTCGCGATCCTCCTCCGTCAGAGGAACGGTTTCTCCGTCGGAATACAAAGCCGTACAGCGCTCGAGCACGGCCCCGGGAGCGCCCTTCGTCCAGGCCACTTTCCCCGAGATCTCTCCGAGGAGCGGGAGTGTTTCGTCCCCTCGGGCCCGAAACTCGGCGAGGGTCTCGGCATCTACCGGGGCGTGGATGGTGGTCATTCGTTTTCGCTCCGAGGTGAAAGGAACCTCCGCCAGCCGGGGCAAGTCCGCCTCCAAGACTTCAGGCCGGAGTCCTGCCCGCATCGCCGCGACAACGAGGGCGCCCTCCGTAGGATCCCCCAATACCGTCCACTGGCCGTCCTCTTGGACGAGGCGCGCGTCGTTGTCTAGGAGGGCGGCGCTCAGGAGACGCATAAGACCCTCGTCATCTGCGGGATCCACCGCCTGTCCCTCAAGGCGGAAGACCCCATCGGGGGCAAAGCCCTCCCCGACGACCTTGTACTCTCGATCGCCCACGGCGACAATTCGGATGTTCATCTGTCCCGTCGTCAGCGTGCCCGTCTTGTCAGTACAAATGACCGTGGTCGCCCCGAGCGCCTCGACGGCCGGCAGCCGTCGAATGAGCGCGTGCCGGCGGGCCATTCGCCGAAG
>JBHIBW010000227.1:0-1920 GCA_046759265.1 Thermoplasmata archaeon | reverse complement strand
GGACTACCTGCCGCGCATCGCAGAGGCCTTGGAGCTGGAGCCCGAGACCCGGGCCATGGCGCGGGAGATGATTCGGGACCTGTCGGCGGAGCCGGCCTTCGCCTCCATGCTCCCCACGGGCACGGTGGCCGGGGCCGTCTACATCGCCTCCATCCTCAACGACGACCGCCGATCCCAGGACGAGATTTCCAAGACGGCCGGGGTCTCTGAAGTCACCCTCCGGAATCGGGCCCGTCAGATTGCCGACGCCTTGGGCATCCACCCCTTCCCGCCGGAGGGTCGCCCGCTGGTGGGCTGGAAGAGCAAGCGGACCGCGCTCGCGGCAGACACCTAAGACGGCGGGGCAACGTCGAAGACGATTCGGCATTGGTTGCTGCGGGGGCCGAAGGTCTGGCTCTCCGCGACCTCCACGGTCCCGAGCCGGGACTCCAGGATCGCCCGGAGGGCCTCCTCCACGAAGCTGCACACCGTCCGCCCGACGCTGAGCATGTTCCCGGCGTCGACGAAGTTCTCCACCTCGATGGTGAGGGGATCCTTCGCAACGAGTTCGATGCGGCCGAGGCCGTGCTTTCTCCAGTAGGTCGCGACCTCGTCCATCAGGGCCCCGAGACTCGAGGCCTGGAAGCCGCGAGCGAGTTCCTCGCCGATGCGATGGCCCATCGCCTTGAAGGCGGGCCGACCCCGATGGCCCAGGAGCTGGACGTACTGGCGCGTCAACTCCACGGCCGGTTCCGTCACGTCCACGGTCCCAGGCTCCGTACCGCCGCTCCAGATTTTCTCGGCGATGGTCGCCAGGGCCCGGGCGATGCCCTCGTCGTCCGTCCAGATGGCGATGTCCTCGCCCCGGTAGAAGTTGTCGTCGTCGGGGATGGGGTGGTTCAGGAGGACGACCCGCTGGTCGAAGACGTACCAGTAGATGGGGAGGTGCTCCGTGATCCCCTTGATCTTCGCGAGGCGGGCGATGGTGTCCACCTGCTCCTTGTTCTGCGGGGTGACGGGGAAGGCGTAGCGGACCTGCAGGCCCTCCTTGACCTTCTCCTCGAGGGTGAAGATGGCCGACTTGACGATGCGGAAGGGGCTGTTGGGCGTCCCGACCCCGATGATGGACCTCTGTGCCTCCTCGTACATCTTCATCAGGCGCTCGTGGGCGTTGCGACGGCCGTAGATGGCCTCGAAGCGGCCCCGCTCCTCCACGGCGACCTCTCCCCGGACGGCGAACTCCCGGGACAGGGCCTCGATGCTCCCCTCGATGCGGCGGGCCCGCTCCCGGAACTCCCGCGCGGAGGCCTGGAGATAGGACTGGAGGGGCACGGGTCGATACCGCAGCGGGGTCTCCGGAATGATCTCCACGAGCCCCTTCTCGTGAAGTTGGTTCATCGTGGCGTACACGCGGGTGCGGGGGACCCCTGCCACGGAGGGGATCTGACTCGCCTTCGAGGCGCCCAGGCCGAGCAAGGCCAGGTAGACCCGGGCCTGATACTCCGTGAGCCCCAGGTCCATCATGGTCTTGAGCCGCTCGGGCCGTCCGCTCATGGCCCGAAACCATGGGTCGCGGGGCGAAAAAACGTTGCGGCGCCGAGGGGGAAGGCAACTCTCGTCGGTAGGCGCCTCGAACGGGCCCGCGCCTCGGAGAGTCCCAGAATAATACCCCAGCCCAACCTTTTATACGCCCCCATACTTGTGCTGGAGGGACCTGGCTAGGGGTCCTCGACCCGGGTGACCGGCCGATGCAGGGCGCGACGAAAGGCTCACAGGTCAACATCGCCGGCCTCCGGTCCAACGACTTCCTAAAATGGGTCAACGAGAACGTTGACGAGACCATGCACAAGGCGAAGGAGCGCTTCCTTCCCCGGAACCTCGTGGATCGCTTCCTGAACTGGGCGAAGCGGAATTCGCCGTGGCCCCTCCACTGGGGCATCA
>JBHIBW010000226.1:0-1936 GCA_046759265.1 Thermoplasmata archaeon | reverse complement strand
CGCTCCCCCGTTACCATTAGAATATCATGAAGTATGCCATCTTTAAAGGTTTCCAGCACGTCATTTTGGACTACCTGGACGCCTTTGGGGGGGAACGAGACGAAAGACGACTCTGCGATCGAACTCTCCGCCGCCGAGATCGCCGCGTTTCGACTTCGCCATCACCACCTCCTCCGGCGGGCGCCTCGAGACCAGGTCCCCCTGGTGGCCCGGGATGTCGGAGGAATCCAGGCCCAGGTGGAATCCGCCGCCAAGGCGTCCCTTCGGGCTCGGGTCGCGGGGCTCATTCTGGAGGACGTAGACCGGGCTCTCTGGGAAGACCGGACACTGGTCAAGCTCTGGGTTATGCGCGGCACGGTCCATCTCGTCTCGACGGAGGACTTGGCGTCCTACCTCGCGGGCTTGCGCCGCGAGGGGCTCTTTCGCGAACAGCAGTGGATGCGGCGCTACGGGCTGCGAGAGGAGGACTTCCGGGAAATGCCCCGCGCGGCGGAGGAGGCCCTGGCCTCGGGCCCGTTGACCCGCCGCGAGCTGGGCGAGGCGGTCGTGGAACGGCTGGGGGAACGAGCCCGGAAGTGGGTGGAGCACGGTTACGGGGGGGTGATCCGCCTGGCCACCATCGAAGGCAAGGTGTGTTTTGGCCCCAACCGGGGAAAAGAGATCACCTTCGTCCTCCTCGACGACTGGCTGGGCCCCCAACCGGGAGGCCGGCCCGAGGAGGCGGAGACGGAGCTGCTCCGACGGTACCTTCACGCCTACGGCCCGGCCACCCCCCAGGACTTCGCCGCCTGGTCGGGCATGCGGATGGGCATCGTCCGAGAGATCTGGGAGCGCGCGAAGGACGAGCTCCAGACGGTCATCGTAGACGGGGGAGAGGCGCAGATCCTTGCCAGGGATGTCGACGAGATGCGGGAAGAGGATGAGGAAGGAGCCTCCGTTCGACTTCTCCCGTACTTCGACGTCTACCTCTTGGGGCACAAAGGCAAGGAACACCTCGTGGACCCCGCACACTACAAGCGGGTCTATCGAAAGGCGGGGTGGATTTCTCAGGTCGTTTTGGTTAACGGGCGGGTCGCCGGGATCTGGACTCAGAAGGCGCGGGCGACCCGATTGACGGTGACAGTAGAGGCGTTCGAGCCCCTCGACGGGGTCGTTCGGCAGGCCGTGGAGGAGGAGGCCGCCGACTTGGGACGATTCCTGGGGGAGGAAGCCGAGGTGGTCTTCGCGCCCTGAGGCCTACTCGGACCCCCTCCGGGTTTTCAGCTCCTCAATCTCGCGTTGCATCTCGATGAGGACCGAGAGCAGCGCGGTTTCGATCGGGTCCAGGTGGGCACAGAAGCTGGCGGCCGAGGAGTGTTGCCGCGCCTTCAAGGCCACCGCGTCGAAGAGACCCCGATCCTTCTCCCGCAGGGCACGCCGGTAGTCCATCCAGGAGCCCAAGATCCCCTCCAGGTGCAGCCGATACGTGGGCACCGTCCGACCCATGGTCGTTCCAGGACGTGCCCCTCCTTAAGGTCCCGAGGGGAGGAGGGTGAAAGTGTCCGCGGTCAGGAGAACGCGGGAAGCAAGACCTGGCGTGTCCGGCTGCCCGGATCGGAGAGGGGGGCCCGCAGGACCCTCGGCACAACCAGGGTGCCCAGATCCATCTCCCCGTAGTCCTCGAGGACCGCTTGATCGGCCCGGACGGGAAGGAAGCGGAGGCTCCGTCGCTCCTCGGGCAGAGAGAGAAGGAGGCCGCCCTTGATGTAGCGAATCCGGACCGTCCGGTCTGCCATCTGATGGAGGAGGTTGCCAATCCCTCGCCGGCGGAGGAGCTGCGACAGCCCCAGGTTCGTCATCAGCCCAATGAGCTCCTCCTCCCGCACGAGGTCCCGCACCTGCCGCAGGCCCCGGCGGAGCAGATGATACGCCTCCTGGTACTCCACCTCCTCGTCCA
>JBHIBW010000225.1:0-1942 GCA_046759265.1 Thermoplasmata archaeon | reverse complement strand
CTCGGCCAGGGGGAGGCGGGAGACCGCGGAGGGCCCGCGGGAGACCTCTACCTCGTCCTCCACGTCAAGAAGCACGACCGCTTCGATCGGGACGGGCGAAACCTGATTCTGGAGGTGCCGGTCACCATGTCGCAAGCCGCCCTGGGAGGAGAGCTGACCGTCCCCACCCTCTTCGGCAGTTCGACTCTGAAGGTCCCTCCCGGAACCCAGTCCAACACGCCCTTTCGGCTTCGGGGGAAGGGGCTTCCGGATCTAAACGGAAGTCGACGGGGCGATCAGCTCGTCCGACTCGTCGTCAAGACACCGAAGAAGCTGTCGTCCGAGGAGAAGAAGCTCCTGCGACGGCTCGGTGAGTCCCTAGGGGAGTACGCCAACGCCGATTCGGACATCTCCTTCCGTCCGCGCTAGGGCGTGCATCTCTTTAACCGCCCCTCGTTTGACTTCATCATGGGACGGGTTCTGGGGGTCCTAACCCGGGATTTCCGACTGTACCATGACCTGATCTCTTACCTGAAGGAACGCGACGTTCCCTTCCAGAGCCTCTCCTACGACGCACCCGTCCCTCTCGAGGTGGGGGTCGTCCTGACCTCCGCGACGGAGGCCCTGACCCTGGACTTCCCCCTCATCGTTCCCGTGGATGAGATCGCAAACGCGGTGGCCAAGGCGCGGCAGCTGCTCCGGGGGAAGACCGCCTTTCGCGAAATCGTCATTGGCATCGATCCGGGTCCCCGCCCTGGCGCGGCCATCCTGGGGGACCGGGAGGTGATTGACACGCGGACCGGAGCGTCCCCGGAAGCGATTCTGGAGATCTGCCTCAGCGTCCTCCGGACCTACACCTGTGATTCCTTTCGGGTGCGCATCGGCCACGACGACCCGACGCATCGCAACCGAATCATCAACCTGCTGACCCGACATGGGCTCCGCGTCGAGATCGTGGACGAGAGGGGAACGACCCGACACGACCGTCGACGGGAGGATGCCCGCGACATCGCGGCCGCCATCGACATCGCGATGGGGCGGGGGGTTCGCGCTGAGACGTCCTATGAGATTCTCCCCACCCGAGGCGAGGTGAAGAACATTCAGCAGAACAGCCGCATTCGATCGGGGGGGCGGCTGACCATCTCGCAGGGGCTGGCGGAGAAGGTGGCGCGGGGCGAGATGACCCTCGCGGAGGCCATCCGGGCGTCCGCAGCGGAGGTCCGTTGACCTCGGTTATCAGGCACGGCCAGGGTGACCCAAATCATCATATAGCTCCCCTCATGTTGAAACAGCGGGATGCCAGATCGGGTGATTTTGAAGGTCGCCGAGGCTCCTCAATCGGACGTCGGTCTGGGGCGGGCGAGGGTTGACACTCGCACTCGGATGACCCTGGGCGTCGACGTCGGGGAGATCATCGAGATCGTTGGCAAGAAGAGCACGGCCGCCAAGCTGTTCCGGACAATGCAGGAGGACGAGGGGAAGGGCATCGTTCGCATTGATGGCTTGGTCCGGCGCAATCTCGGCGTCTCCATCGGGGACAAGGTGGAGGTCAAGAAGGCCACGGTCGACGGGGCCCAGCGCGTCACCATCGCCCCGATCATCAGCGAAGGGCACAAGGTGAGCTTCGGTCAAGGCATCGAGAACTTCGTGAAGCGGGGCCTCCTGAAGCGCCCCGTCGTCAAGGGGGACGTGGTCATCGTCCCCGGCATCGCCCTCATGGGTGGCGCGCTTCCCTTCATGGTCATCCGAACGGCTCCCCGGGGCATCGTCCAGATCTCCGAGGAGACCTTCATCGAGATGAAGGAGGAGCCGATCAAGGAGGGGGAGATTCTCACCCCCACCATCACCTACGAGGACATCGGGGGCCTCCACGAGGAGCTCCTTCGGGTCCGGGAGATGATCGAACTCCCCCTCAAGCACCCCGAACTCTTCAACCGCCTCGGCATCGACCCGCCCAAGGGCG
>JBHIBW010000224.1:0-1957 GCA_046759265.1 Thermoplasmata archaeon | reverse complement strand
GTAGTCGGCCCCCCCGGGGGGTGTAAGGGACCTGTAAGGCCAACACCGATTCCAGGATTAGGACGGTCTCCAGTTTGATCCCAGCGTCAGGGTACCTTTCAGAGGGCCAGGCCCCAGGGCGAGCTGACGAGCCCAGGGTCTCGATTTCTTCGACCCGGACGGTAAAGGTAAGGATCCGGGCCACGAACCACCCCTGAAGCAGGCGGACGTCCCCGCGCCCGCTTGTCTCTTCCCCTCCTTTCGGCGATAATCCTTTCGGAGACACTCAAGACGATTGGGCAGAGGGAATCATGTCGCTCTATAGGCTTCATTGCGACTTCGAACCGAAGGGGGATCAGCCCCAGGCCATCCAGCACCTCACGGAGGGGGTCCTGAAGGGGGAGCGGCACCAGGTGCTCCTGGGAGTGACCGGGTCGGGGAAAACGTTTACGATGGCCAACGTCATCGCGGCGATCGAGCGGCCGACCCTGATCATCGCCCACAATAAGACGCTGGCCGCCCAGCTCTACAACGAGTTCAAGGGCTTCTTCCCCGAAAATGCCGTCGAGTACTTCGTCAGCTACTACGACTATTACCAGCCGGAGGCCTACCTCCCCCAGACCGACACCTATATCGAGAAAGATGCCCTGACCAACGAACACCTCGACAAGCTGCGCCACTCTGCCACCCACTCGCTCTTGGAACGGCGGGACGTCATCATCGTCGCGTCCGTCTCTTGCATCTACGGGCTGGGTTCCCCCGAGGCGTATTACGGGATGATGGTTTTCCTCGAGCAGGGGGGACGGTGCCAACGGGAGGAGATGCTCCGCAAACTCGTCGAGATCCAATACCAGCGGAATGACTACGACTTCCACCGCGGAACCTTCCGGGTCCGGGGAGATGTGGTGGAGGTCTTCCCCGCCAATGCGGACACGGCCGTCCGTGTGGAACTCTGGGGGGATGAGGTCGAGGGCCTGTGGGAGATCGACCCGTTGACCGGGACGAAGCTCCAGAAGCTCCACCGCGCCCCCATCTACCCCGCCAACCACTACGTGACTCCCGACGAACGGCGACGGCGCGCCTTGGCGGCCATCGAGGAGGAACTCGAAGAACGGGCCACCTCGTTCGACACACACGGGAAATTCCTCGAGGCCCAACGCCTGCGACAGCGCACGCTCTTCGATCTCGAGATGATGCGAGAGATCGGAGCCTGCAAGGGGATTGAGAACTACTCCCGGCACCTCACCGGCCGGGCGCCCGGGGAGCCGCCCCCGACGCTCATGGACTACCTTCCGAAGGATGCCCTGGTCATCGTCGATGAGTCTCACCAGACTATCCCCCAACTCCATGGCATGTACCGGGGAGACCGGTCCCGGAAGGAGACCCTGGTCGAGTACGGGTTCCGCCTCCCATCCGCCCTCGACAATCGACCCTTGACCTTCGCCGAGTTCGAGCGATGCGTGAGCCAGGCGATCTACGTCTCGGCCACCCCCCGCCCTCATGAGATCAACAAAGCGAACGGGGTCCTCGTGCAGCAGATCATTCGGCCGACAGGTCTGATTGACCCCGAGATCGATGTCCGACCGTCGCGAGGGCAGATCGACGACCTCATGCACGAGATTCGGGTTCGCGCAGCCAAAGAGCAGCGGGTCCTCGTCACCACCCTCACGAAGCGGATGGCCGAGGAGCTCACCGACTACCTGGCCGAGCACGGGATGCGGGTGCGGTACCTGCACTCGGATATCGACACGTTACAACGGAACGAGGTTATCCGCGACCTGCGCCTCGGAAAGTTCGACACGCTGGTCGGGATCAACCTGCTCCGGGAAGGGCTGGACATCCCCGAGGTCTCCCTGGTCGCCATCCTTGACGCCGACAAGGAAGGATTCTTGCGGTCGTCCGGGTCGCTCATCCAGACCATGGGCCGGGCCGCGCGCAATGTCGAAGCCAAGGCGATCCTCTACGCCGACATCACCAC
>JBHIBW010000223.1:0-1959 GCA_046759265.1 Thermoplasmata archaeon | reverse complement strand
CGCGACGGGGAGCCCCCAGGCGTCCAGGGCCTCCACGACCGCCAGGGACGCGGCCATGGAGAGCAAGGGAAGGCGATCCAAATCCTGAGGCAGAATCACGGACAGGTAGAGGCCGCCGCGGGGCGAGGCCCAGGACCGTCCGTGACGCCCCTTCCCGGCCACCTGTTTCTCCGCCACGATGACCGTCCAAGGCGCCGACCCCTCCACGATGAGGGCCTTGGCTTCGTCATTGGTGGAATCGACCGTCTTGCGACGGACGAGCTTCCAAGACACGGGAGACCCCGCCCACTCACGGCGCGGTGGTCGGAGCCGGTTCGGGCCTGGGAGCTCTCGCCACTTCCAGGCTCCGAAGGAAGCCCACGAACATGATGGAGATGCCTACGAGGAGGAAAACGTAGAGGAACTCCGCCGTGCGCAAGGCCGCCAAGGTCCCCCCCGCCGTCATGATGGCCGCCCCGGCCGCGATGAGGAGGTTGTAAGACCAGCGTGTGCGATACCAGGAGTAGAGCGCCCCCCCGATGAGGGCGGCGGCGCCGGGGATCGTGAACAGCGGAGAAAGATTTCGGACCAGGCTCTCGTCCCGGGGCGGCATAGCAGCGCCTCCGACGACGCGCCCCGGCACGAAGGCGCTCTCATCCACAGGCACGGTCCAGGTAAAGGCCAGCAGCACGCCCAGCATCGCAACGATGTAGATGAGGAACGCGTGGCCGTAACGCTTGTCGGCGAGCAGATAGACGGTCCCTAAGCCCAGTACGGCCACGAGCGTCGGGTGCAGCGAGAAGTAGGCGCGGTAGAGTGGGACGGTCCATCCCTGGAGTTCCGAGATGAACTCGAACAGGGAGGCCAAGGTGAAGAGGGCGAGTCCGATGCCCCAAACCAGTTGGAAAATCTTTCGCTTGGCGGCGTACTGGCGGAAGACCAGGGCGGCGAAAATACCGCCGATGATGGCAGAACCCAGAGCCAGGTAAGCTCCCACCCCCACCATGACGGGCCTACCGCGGCGGGTTATAAAAACGTGAGCGGGGCCTTCACGTGCCTTCCCGGAGCTCGATCAGGACGCCTCGTGTCGAGGCCGGGTGGATGAAGTTGATCCTAGCTCGCCCCTCGCCGGCATGCGGGCTCTCGAAGACGAGACGGACACCCGCAGCCACCAGCTCGCGAGAGGCCTCCTCGATGTCATCTACCTCCAGGGCCACGTGGTGGACCCCTTCGCCGTGTTTCCGAAGGAACCTCTCGATGACGCTGTCCTCGGCCGAGGGTTCCAATAGCTCGATCCGCGTCTCTCCAACGGGGAAGAGGGCGACCCGGACCTGCTCCGAGGGGACGTCCTCCACGGAGGAAGCCTTGAGTCCGAGCGTCTCGTACGCCTCAATGGCTCCCGCCAGATCGGTCACGGCAATCCCGATGTGGTCGACCCGCTTGACCTGCATCAGAACTCCTGTAGCGGCCGGTAGGTTCCGTAGACGGCCCGGAGGGCATCACTCACTTCCCCCAGCGTCGCGTGGCGCCCCATGGCCTCGATGACGGATGGCATGAGGTTCTCCCCCCCATCCGCGGCGTCTCGCACCCGCCCTAGTGCCCCGTCCACTGCCGATGCGTCCCGCCCCTTTCGGAACCGACCCAGCCGTTCGATCTGCCCGGCCTCCAACGCGGGATCGACACGGGTGATCTCCATGTGTGCGGGTTCCTCCTCCGAGTAGGCATTCACCCCGACGATCCGCCGCTCTCCAGACTCCACCTCCCGCTGGAAGCGGAATGCCTCCTCCGCGATCTCCTTCTGGACAAACCCTCGTTCCAGGGCCCTCTCCATCCCGCCCAATTGATCGATGCGACGCAAGTACTCGGTAGCCCGTGCCTCGATCTCGTCCGTCAACGCCTCGATGTAGTAGGAACCGGCCACCGGGTCGACGGTGTTGGCGATCCCGCTCTCGCGGGCCAGAATCTGCTGCGTGCGCAGGG
>JBHIBW010000222.1:0-1969 GCA_046759265.1 Thermoplasmata archaeon | reverse complement strand
TGTCCTTCGTCACGGGGGCCAAGAACCCCAAGGCGGTTTCCATCCTGGTCCGCGGAGGGACGGAACATGTCGTCGACGAGGTGGACCGGTCCATCGAGGACGCCACCTCCGTCATCGCCGTGGCCATCGAGGACGGGAAGTTCGTCACCGGAGGCGGGTCCTCCGCAATGGAGGTCTCCCTCGCCCTTCGCGGATACGCCCCGAGCGTCGGCGGCCGGGAGCAGATGGCCATTGAATCCTTCGCCGACGCCGTGGAGGCTTTGCCCCGAACGCTCGCGGAGAACGCCGGTCTCGATCCCATCGACACCCTCATTGACCTCAGGAAGGAACACAAGAAGGGGAAGGTCCATGCGGGCGTAGATGTCTTCACCGGGAAGATCACGGACATGCTGTCGCAGAAGGTCCTGGAACCCATTCGGGTCGGCACCCAGGCCATCATCTCCGCGACGGACGCTTCGGTGATGATCCTCCGGATCGACGATGTCATCGCCTCCAAGACGAGTGCCCCGATGCCCCCGGGAGGGGAGGGCATGGGCGGTCCCGGCGGCATGGGCGGCATGGGCGGCATGGGCGGGATGGGAGAAGGGGAGTTCTAGGTTCCCCTACCCTCCCGGACTCCCGGGAGGCCGTTCCCTTGAGCAAAGAGGCCCAGCAGGCGCAAGAGGGGCAGGACCCCGAATCGGTCGAGGCCGAGGCAGAGTCGAAACCCGATTCGGATTCAGCCCAGGATCCCGAGAAACGCCTCGCGGACCTCGAGACCCAGATGGCCTACCTTCAGGCCGAGCTGGAGAACCAGCGGAAGCGGGCGGCGAAGGAGCGCGTGGACCTTCTCCGGTTTGCGTCGGAGGGCGTCTTGCGTCAGATCCTTCCCGTGGTGGACGAGTTCGAGTTGGCCCTGCACGCCCTCGCGGATCGGGAGGACGACGTGGCCGAGGGCCTGCGATTGGTGCATGAGAACCTCATGAGAGTCTTACAATCCGAGGGTCTCGAGGAGATCGAGGCCGAGAACCAGACTTTCGATCCCTACCTCCATGAAGCCGTGGACTTCGTTGAGACGGAGCACGAGGGCCGCGTCGTGGAGGTCGCGCGCAAGGGGTATCGTCTGGACACGAAGGTTCTGCGCCCAGCGCGCGTCGTGGTGAGCAAGAAGCAAGGTGATGCCGATGGCTAAGATGATTGGGATTGACTTGGGAACGACGAACTCCGAGGCGGCCGTCCTGCAGGGCGGCCGGCCCGTGATCATCCCCAGCGCCGAGGGCAGCTCCTACGGGGGGAAGAACTTCCCCTCGGTGGTGGCGTTCACGGAGGACGGGGAGGTCCTCGTCGGGGAACCCGCGAAACGGCAGGCCGTCCTCAACCCCGATGGGACGATCATGCAGATCAAGCGACAGATGGGAACCGACGAGAAGGTGAAGGTCCGTGGGAAGGCCTACACCCCGCAGGAGATTTCCGCCCGGGTCTTGGGGAAGATCAAGGCGGACGCGGAGGCCTTCCTCGGGAGCGAGGTCACCCAGGCCGTCATCACGGTCCCGGCCTACTTCAACGACAACCAGCGGCAGGCCACCCGAGACGCGGGGACCATCGCGGGTCTCCAAGTCGAACGCCTCATCAACGAGCCCACGGCCGCGGCCTTCGCCTACGGACTGGACAAGGAGGAGGAGGTCAAGATTGCCGTCCTGGACTTGGGCGGCGGTACGTTCGACGTCACCCTCATGGAGATGGGCGAGGGGGTCTTCGAGGTCGTCAGCACGAACGGAGACACCCGCCTCGGTGGGCTGGACATGGACAACGCGATCATCGAGGCCATCCTAAAGGAGTTTGAGAAGAACGAGAAGGTGGACCTCCGAGACGACCGCAACGCGATGCAGCGGGTCCGGGATGCGGCGGAGAAGGCCAAGATCGAGCTCTCCGGTACCACCACGACGACGCTCAACCTCTCCTCCGGCACGCTGACTGGGTCGAGCAATGT
>JBHIBW010000221.1:0-1978 GCA_046759265.1 Thermoplasmata archaeon | reverse complement strand
TCAGCGCTAACAGCTTACGGGCCATCTGTTCGTCTGCCAGGCACGACGGGAGCCACTTTCTTCACGAACGCCGTCGACAAGAGCCTCACCGCCACGGCCTCGTGGCTCGAAATCGACATTAGCGGGGACACGGGGGGCAACACGGCCAACGGCGCCTTCATCGAGGTCAACGGCAACCAGGGCAACGATTACGGCCTCCGCAAGAACGGCTCGACGGAGAACATCCTCAACCGCGGCGCCTTCTCCAATTGGGGGTTCATCGAGGTCGACGCGAATGAGACCCTCGAAGGGCAGATCGCCGATCTGACCACTGACTTCTACCTGGTCGGATACAGCCTCGGCGGCGGCGGAGGCGGCGGCCCGGGCAACAACGACACCGCCTGGAGGGACTTCGGATTTGCGCTCAGCGGATCGATCACCCAGGTGGAGGTCGGCGTGGAATGGTTCCGGAACAACACGGCACCGATCCTAAACGTGAGCATCTCCTGGGACGGCGGGGCGACCTGGGCCACAAACCAGATGGCCACCAACAAGTCCGCCGATGACAACGTCGTGGAGTTCCTGGACTTCACCTCGGCGACGGCCTGGACGCCGGCCAAGCTGAACGATGCGAACCTTCGCGTCCGGGTGGGGACCAACGCCTCCGGGGCTCGCCTGGATTACGTCACCGTCCGGGTCGCATCGAGTAGCGGCGCAGAGCTTACGTTCAGCGAGCAGACGACGGGGGCCAACTATCGCATCGTGCTGATGTATGTGGATACGGCGGATCCGACGACCGCCTCCCTCAGCGAATGGAGCGTGACGGAGGGGCGCGCGACCTACAACGCCTCCGCCAGCGGACTGACGGCCATCATGAGCGGACCGACCATCATCGGCTACGAGTTCCGGCTGGCCCTCAAGTTCGGCTTCCAGGTCAAGCACGCGGTGGCCCCCACCAACAGCACGGTGGGGGCCTACAACGACCTCGATTCCTGGAACGGCGAGGTGGTGGCCACCGACGGCCCCCACACGATCACCCTCCAAGAGGCCTCCACGGGCGAGCACATGGAGTTCGGCGTGTTCATGTACACCTTCGTGAACATCAGCGCGGACTGGAGCGTGAACGTGAACGTCGGACAGACCGCCAACACGAACATCGTCACGGTCCACCGCCGGTCCAACGACGACTTCACCCTGCGGATCTGGTTCGTCACGGACCTCATCAAGGGCGGCGACACGATCCCCATCACCAACGTCCAGATCCTCGCGGCTGGGGATCCCACCGACGACATCACGACCGACACGGCCTTCGACGGGTTAGGGGTGGGGAACGCCGTCTACATCCTGGGGTCGGCCACGCTGTGGTTCAACCACAGAACGGACACGGACGAGGACACGACCACCGTCCAGTTCAGCGTGACGGTCCCGTTCGGAACCCCGACTGGCACCTACACGGCCCAGTTGACCATCCGAATCCAGCAGCAGCCCTAGGGAGAGGTCCGAGCTACGGGTCCCCCGCCTGCAACTTGGCCAGCACCTTTTCGTAGATCTCAGCCTCCTCGGCCGGCTTGAGGGCCATCAGCCGCTGGAGAATCAGCTCCGGCGTGGACCGGGCAATCCGATTCCGCCGCGGCGTCCGGTCCACCACGAGGTTGTAGGCTTCATCCAGTCCCCGGGCCTCGATGCCATCGACCCGGACGTCGACCCGCCGAAGGACGGACCGCGCGGTGTGCGTGACGACGACCGCATAGCTTCCACTGGCCTGGGCCGCCTCCAGAAAAGTGGCGATGAGGGCCCCCGCCGCCTCGGGCTCGGTCAGGGACTCCAGCTCGTCAGCCAGGATGAGCTTCGCCTGAGGGTCTAAGGCGAGGGGCATGAACGTCGTTAGGAACCCCTCGAGGGCGCCGGCGGAGAGGGCACGCTGACGGGAGAAGAAGTAGCAACCTTCCAGAGGCGCGAGCACCGCCTCCCGCGCGCTCACCGCAGGCCCATGGCCGCC
>JBHIBW010000220.1:0-1998 GCA_046759265.1 Thermoplasmata archaeon | reverse complement strand
CCGCGACCTTTCCCGCAAAGAGCATGAGCGAGGCCATGACCATGGCGAAGAGGGCAATCCCGGCCTGGACCCCGCCTACAGAGGTATTGAGGTCCTCCGCGATCTGAGGCACTGCGACCGTCATCATGGTCGTGTCCAGCACGACGATGAAGGTAGCAATGGACAGGGCGAGGAGAGGGCCCCAGAAGCGCATGCCCTTCGGGTTGGCTTCGGGTCGCGTGTCTTCAGCGGGCAGATCCCCCGTTGGTGCCTCTGCCACGCTTCCTACCTCCTCACGCCACTCACCTGCCGCTCCTGGCCGGAACGTAGGGCGTCCTCTGGGCACGGGCGAGTCCCGAATCGTATTTCAATCTGCGTCCTAGCTGAGAAGCCGCTCTCTCGGGCCCGGAGGGCTCCCGATTCCTTATCGGCACCTCGCGCTTCGGGACCTCATGAACTCCGTGAACCTGGCCGAGAGGTTCGCTAGCTTCGAGGAACTCTGGAAGCCCAAGATCGTAGGCGAGGTCAACGACGCATACGTCAAGCTGGTGAAGGTCAAGGGAACATTCGTCTGGCACCGGCACGAAAAGGAAGACGAGCTGTTCCTGCTGGTCAGCGGGAGGATGCGCCTGCAGCTGCGAACGGGAGACGTCTCGTTGAAGGCGGGAGAAATGGCCATCGTCCCCCGAGGGGTGGACCACCGTCCCAAGGCGGATGAGGAAGCCCATGTCCTCCTGATCGAACCCAAGTCGACGACGAACACCGGAAACGTGCAGGACGATCGGACCACCGATGCCGAGTGGATCTAGGGTCCATCGCCTCCCCGCGGTGCAGCGAAAGCCTTAGGGCGGCAGGGAGCTACCCGTGGATATGGGCGGCGCTCTCCAGAAGAAGCTTCGAGTTCAACCCGGGTTACGCATGCTCGTGTTGAATGCCCCGGAGGGGTACATGGAAACCCTGGGCACTCTCCCGGATGGAACCCACGTCGAGACGGAGCCCACGGGGACCTATGACTGGGGTCAGGCGTTCGTCCGCGACGTCGCGGAACTTCGACGCCTAGCCCCTCAGGCCCGCGACTCAGTAGCCTACGACGCCCTCCTCTGGATCTCCTATCCCAAGAAGAGTTCAACGATCGCGACAGACATCAGCCGAGATGTCGCGTGGGAAGTCATGAAGGAGTTTGACCTTCGACCCGTTTTCCAGATCTCCATCGACGAGACGTGGTCCGCCTTGCGATTTCGTCCGACCGAGCAGGTCGGCAAGTAGAATCGGAGAGCCCAAGAACGCGAGGTGGTCTCTTAGTGTGAGCCGAGGGGCTCCCGGAGCTGAGCGAGGATCCGGGCAGATCTAGCGCTATTGGAATGAGATCCGCCGAGGTTACACGCAGAAAACAACTTCGTCAACCGTCGACACCGTGCTCCAGCTGGCGTTCATATTGATCGCTATCAAAGCGACCTCTGGAGGCCGCTATGAGCCCGTCAGCACCAATCTGCCAAACTTCATACCCGCGGATCCGGACCCGCTTACCACACCACCAGGACCAGTGTTCGTTCCTCTCCAGGCCCAGTGGAACGCAATGCCCCGAGATTGGGGAACCAACACATCCATGGTCACTACCAAGTCCGGAAAGTCCGACATGAACCCCCGAGCAACCCCAGCAATGGCCTCCCGTCCAACATTAGGATCGGCGTCGTTGACGCTCAGCGAGACTGTTTCGGAGAAGAAGGCCGCAACGCTTGCAGGATCCTGGCTACTCCAAGCCTCTGCATATTTCCTTCCAAACTCCTTCAATTCGGGTTGAACCATCTGCAATTCCTCGTATGCATTGCGTGAAAGGGAACCTATGGGCCCAGAACACCCACCGCGACTTGAGGCTGTGAGCAGAGGTCCGGTACGCTCGATTCAGACTGCCAATGCGCTGAACCATAGGCCGCCCCAGAGTGCAGTCATCCGAGGACGACGCGTAATCTAAGAGGACCTCGCTTCAATGGGGCTGCCCGGATTTGAACCGGGGTCACG
>JBHIBW010000219.1:0-2002 GCA_046759265.1 Thermoplasmata archaeon | reverse complement strand
TGCCGATCTCAACAGGTTAGCCATCGAAGAAGGGCGATTACCACTAGGTAACCTATGTGCCTGGTACTTTCAAGAGAGCATTCACGCCTTTCTCTCGCCTGGATGTCGATTACGGGCGACATTATGCATGGAGTGCTACTCAACCGGTCTTGCTTCAGCCACCCCCGGGTGACGGGGTCAGCCTCCTGTGATTCACTCCGATCACCAGTAGAAGACATTTCGACCTCCTCGGCACCATCGCAAGAGTGGTCATTCGCCTGGTGCGTGACGAGCGTGGACCCTCCCGTCTATAATTAGTGCGGCGTCGATCGATATGCCGTGGCCCTCCTGAGGTACCTCGCCAGGGAGGCGGTCTTTCTTCTGATCGCTCTGGTGGCTGTCACATACCTCATCGTAACGATTACGAACCTTGGGGGGGACCTCGACGTTTACCTGACTGCTCAAATCCGATTCACCGTCGAGGAGGAGCTGAATGAGGATGAGGAGTTCCTGAGCCTTCCGCCTGAGGAACAGGCCCGACTCATCGAGGAGGAGGTCCAGAGGAGGATCGAGATGCGGGGCCTCAACCTACATCCCCTTCCCAAGTCTTTCATCCAGGCCTTCCAGGCCCTTACCTTCTCCCTCGGAGAGGCTTTCACCTTAACGAGTTCTCATGGGTCCACGAACATTGTGGATATCGTCCTTGAGCGTCTACCAGCGACGTTACTTCTCTTCACGACCGCCATGCTCATCGCGGCATTCGCCGGGATATGGCTCGGGCTACTCATGGCGAAGCGATCCCGCTGGAGGACCGAGCGCGAATGGCCCTTGCTCTCCATCTCCCTCCTTGTCGTACCCTCCTGGATGCTGGCGATATTTCTCGGATATGCGCTCTCGTACGGGCTTCGTATCTTCCCGCCCGGAGGTATGTTGAGCGTCCCCGCCCCCACTGACCCGCTGCTCTACGCATGGGATCTCATGCGACACCTGGCTCTGCCAATGCTTGTCCTGGCCCTTTCCTCCATCGGATTCTGGATGTTCATCACGAGGAACATAGTCCTGAAGAGAGCCCACGAAGCCAGGCTTCGAGCGGCCCGAGCGAAGGACCCCATCGACCGGAGGGCCTTGCTTAAGGAAGGACGGAGGGCCGCCTATCCGAGCATCATCGACTACGCCGCCCTCCCCCTTATCGCGGCCTGGGGAGGGAGCATTATTACGGAATTGGTCTTCAACTGGCCTGGAATCGGAACGCTCATATGGTCTTCAGTCTGGGTTTTCGATCCTTTTGTCCTCATCGCCTTGACGGTAACATACACGATGCTCTTCGTGCTAACGATGTTCGCCCTGAAACTCGCCCGCGGCGTGCTGGATGCCAGGTTCCCTAGGTCTGAGTAACCCGGGTTCCACCCGAGGGCCAGAAGACCGGGCCTGCACGGGGGATGGCTGACTTCCCGGGCGGCTACCGCGACTGCCATCCTGCTTGTGGACCGGTAGCATTACACACGGAGTGCTACAGACCGATATTCCGAGCCTGTGTTGGGACGACTCCTGAAGAGTGACTTGACCGCTGATGTCGCAGGTATGTTTAAGGCGCGATTTTGAATATCCGCGGAACGAAGGGGGCAAGGTGGAGGCAGCCGTTCCAGTCGAGGAAGGCTTCATTCCATTCCGTCAGCACCGTGTGTGGTATCGGATTGTGGGAGACCGGGAAGCCCCGGGAAAGTTGCCGCTGCTCTGTCTTCATGGCGGTCCGGGTGCAGCTCACGACTACCTCGAACCGCTTGGGGGCATGGCCGTCACGGGGCGTCGCGTGATCTTTTACGATCAACTCGGCTGCGGCCGTTCCGATCATCCTCACGACCCCTCACTGTGGACGGTTGACCTGTTCGTTGAGGAGGTGGGCGTCGTGGCGAAGGCTCTCGGACTGGACCGACTCCACCTCTTCGGCAATTCGTGGGGGGGCATGCTGGCCATGGAATATGCGCTGACGAAACCGCAGGGGCTCCGGAGCCTCGTCCTAGAG
>JBHIBW010000218.1:0-2029 GCA_046759265.1 Thermoplasmata archaeon | reverse complement strand
AAGATGTTGAGGAAGATGACGCGAGGGCGGGCCTTCATCATCAGCAGGAAGGCCTCCTTCACCGTCTCGGGATCGTCCGTCCCCCCCAGGTCGAGGAAGACGCCTGGCTTCCCGTCGTGAAGGTGTAGCACATCCATCGTGGCCATGGTGAGGCCGGCCCCGTTGGCGATCACCCCGATATCCCCTTCCAGCTGGACGAAGGCGATACCTTGATCGCGCGCCTCCTTCTCCAGGGGGGTGAGTTCCTGCTCCATGTCCTCGTACTCCGGGTGGCGAAAGAGCGCGTTATCTTCTAGGACCAGCTTCGCGTCCCCGGCGACCAGGCTCCCTTCCGCCGTGACCACGAGGGGGTTGATCTCCACCAGCTCCGCGTCCTCCCCCGCGAATAGGCGATACAGCGTCGCGGCGATGTCCGCGAGGGTCTGCCCCTGCTTCCCCTCAAATCCCAGGGCGCGCCGGAGGCGCCGAAGGATGTAGGGTTGCATCCCCAGGAGAGGGGGGATGGGGGCACGGAAGATCTTCTCGTCGGGGACGCTCTCGATGTCGATGCCTCCCTCCGTCGAGGCCATGAGGAGGGGCGCCCGCGCGCTCCGATCGAGGGTCAAGCTGAGGTAGAGTTCTTGCGCGATCGGGAGTTTCTCCTCTAGCAGGACGCTGCGGACGGGATAGCCCCCGATTTCCATCCCCAGGATGGCCTCCACAGCCGCCTGAACCTCTTCCAGGGATTCGGCGAATTGAATGCCCCCCGCCTTCATTCGGCCCCCCACCAGGACCTGGGCCTTCACGACAGCCGGGAGGGGAGGATCCACCACGTCCTTGGGGGACTGGACGACCACGCCCTCCGGAACGGGGATTCCGTACTTCCGAAAGACCTGTTTGGCCCGGTACTCGGGGAACTTCACGGGTACCCCCTCTCCGGGTCTAAGGGCTCACGCCTTCTCGTAGATGGGGGTTCCGGTGGAGCGCACGAGGTCCCGGAAGCGGGCCGTGACTTGCTTCGTGATCCGTCCGGGCTTCCCGTCCCCGATGACCCGGTCGTCCACCCGGACCACGGGCCCGATCTCCGCGGCCGTCCCCGTGATGAAGGCCTCGTCGGCCCCGTAGACGTCGAAGAGGGTGAAGAACCGCTCCCGGGTCTCGTAGCCCAGTTCCTCCGCGATCTCCAGGACCGTATCTCGGGTCACTCCCTGCAGGATGGAGACCGGGGGCGGCGTGGTGAGGACCTCGTCCCGCACGACGAAGAAGTTGTCGGCGGAGGCCTCGCTTACGTAGCCCTGGAGGTCCAGGAGGAGGGCCTCGTCCGCGTCGTGGATGTTCGCCTCGATCCGGGCGAGAATCTGGTTCAGGTAGTTCAGGGACTTGATGTTCGGGCTCACGGACTGGGACGGCACGCGACGGTAAGAGGAGGTGATGAGGGAGAGGCCGTCCTCGTACTTGTCCCCGTACAGCACGTCGAAGGGTCGCGCGATGATGGCCACCGTCGGCCCGCCCTTGACCTTCCGCGGGTCCAGGCCGAGGTCCCCCTTCCCCCGGGTCACGATGGGACGGATGTAGCCGTCCTCGAGCTCGTTCCGGCGGCAGAGCTCGAGGATCAGGTGCTGCATCTCTTCGAGAGGGTGCGGAACCTCCAAGTGGATGGACTTGGCGGAGTCGTAGAGGCGGCGCAGGTGGTCCTCCAGGCGGAAGACGCGGCCGCTGTAGGCCCGAATCCCCTCGAAGACGCCGTCGCCGTAGAGGAGCCCGTGGTCGAAAATGGACACCTTGGCGTCCGATTCGGGCAAAAACTCGCCATTGACGTAGGCCAAGAGTTCCATGGCCCTCTGCCTCAATCCGGAGATAGGGGGCCGCCCTATTAAAGGGTCTTTTCGTGAAACTCGGAGGGCGAAATGAGGAGCGCTGCCCTCAGAACGTAAGGCCCGTGATGCGCTCGAAGAGGCTCACGTAGAGGTCGCTGACCTGCTGGACCATGGCGTCGGGGAGGGCGGGGATGTCGGGCTCGGGCTCGCCGCGGTCCCGGGCGCCGTAGAGG
>JBHIBW010000217.1:0-2043 GCA_046759265.1 Thermoplasmata archaeon | reverse complement strand
GCCCCCGAAGGGGCCGAAGAAGCCCCCCAGGAGCGCTGGCACGGAGAGAGTCAAGAACTGCTGGTAGACCCCCGTAGGGCTCCCAAGGGAGAACGCAACGATGATCTCGAACCATCGAACCGAACCCGGCGGGGCGACCAGGCTCGCAACGAGGGTGCTGACGAGTCCCCAGAAGAAAGCGAAGAGGAGAAACAGGAGTATGGAGACTAGAAGGGCCGTCGCCACGTTCCGAACGTTGGCGGATACCGCCAGGAACAGAAGGGTGTAGACCAACAACAGGAAGATGGCCTCACCGACGAAACCCGCAAGGAAGGATCCTGTGGGGGGCGTGCCGACCGTCAGCCAGCTCAACGCCGCGGCGCTCAGGAGGACCGCCACGACGGGCAGGGCCATGGAGCCAAAGACGCCCGTCAGCTTCCCGAGGCCTACTCCGATGCGGCTGACAGGCTTGGATAAGAGGAGGTCGAGGGATCCCTCTGAGCGCTCCCGGGCGATGGCACCGTAGGCGAGCACCAGGGCCATTATGGGGAGGATAAGAGGCACGAAGAGGATGCCCGAGAAGGCGAGGATGCCGTCGGGACTCTCCGCGAGGGGGTTTCCGCCGAAGAAGAATCCGAATCCGGACGTGGCATTCAGCTCCCCCTTTTCGGCATAGACTCGATACTCCCCCGACAAGAGGGGATCCGGACGGAAGTAGTGGCCCGCGGAGTTCGTCGTGCCGTTCAGGTAGGGCTCCCACCCCCCTGGGGGCGCTTCCTCGAAGGGGTTGCCGACGAAGTCCTCCGGAATGCGCCAGATGTAGACCGACGCCCCCTCGATCATTGCGCCGCTTGCATCGATGAACACGAGAGAGAGGATCTGGCTCCCCTGTCCGCCGCCCAGGGGCACAGTCCGGAGGCCCAACAAGCCAAAGTTCTCGATTGGCTCCGGAGGCACGGGCTCCGTCCCTGTGTAAACAAAGCCGTAAAGGGGCCCGGGTTCGTCGGCCAACCGGAGGGCGAGTTCCCGGTTGGGGAACCTCGTGGTGAGGTTCTCGAAACGAACCCAGCCCGAGGCGTCCGTGGTCGTTGCTTCCAAGACCTCAAACTGGGAAGGGCCCCGGGGGGTAATCACGATGTTCACGAGTTCGACGCTGAGCCCCGCCACCGGGGAGCCGCCCACGGAGGTGACAAAGAGGGCCAGAGCAGGCCGGCTGTGATTCAGTTCCGGGTAGTAGTGGAACTCGTGGACGATTCGGCTCGGGACCCCACCTCCGCCCCCGAGACCGGGTGCGATGGTCAAGGTCGCGGCCAATACGGCGAGGGCAAGGATCGCAGTGATGATGACAAGACGAACGCTGAAGAGGGTGGCCCGGCCTTCTTTCGCGGCCACAGGAAGCCACCCCTTGAGAGATGCGAGGCCTCTCATGCTTCCCCCTCGGTGAGGGCCAGGAACGCCTCCTCTAGGTCGGGCTCCAGTCGGCGGGAACTGAGAATCGCTACGCCCGCGCCCACCAGCCGTCGACTGACCTCCGCGATGGCGTCATCATCGAGGGAGCCGGACACCCGCAGGAGCGTTCCCTCGACGACCACTTGGTCCACTCCGTCGATGCTCTCCAAGACCTCTGTGACGTTGGGCTCCACCCCCTTCGTCTCGACCTCGAGGCCCCCGCCGGCCTGGCCGAGGGCCTGGACGAGGGCTCGGGGCGTGTCGACCTGCAGCAAATGGCCGTGATGCAGGACCCCCACCCGCGTGCATATCTTCTCCACCTCGCTGAGGATGTGGGACGACAGGAAGATGGTCCGACCCTGGCCGTGTAGATCCGTCAGGAGGGAACGGACAAAGGCCATGCCCGCAGGGTCTAAGCCGAGGGAGGGCTCGTCAAGTATCAAGATCTCTGGATCCGGGAGAAGGACGCCGGCCAAGGCGAGTCGCCGCTTCATCCCAAGGCTGTAGGCCTTCGTCTTCCGGTCGGCCGCTTCCGCCAGGCCCACTTTCTCGAGTAGGTTTCCAAAGTCGCCATCCAGGTGCCCCCTCCGCAAGCCGTAGAGACGGGCCCAATAC
>JBHIBW010000216.1:0-2060 GCA_046759265.1 Thermoplasmata archaeon | reverse complement strand
GGGATGGTGATGGTGGGCCCGAACTGCATGGGTGTCATCAACACCCACTCCAACGTGCGGATGGATGCGACCTTCTCTCCGATCCTACCGCTGCGGGGGAACATCGCCTTCATGACTCAGAGCGGCGCCCTGGGCGTCGCCATTCTGCAGCAGGCGCGGAACCGGGGGGTAGGCCTCTCGAAGTTCGTGAGCCTGGGGAACGCCACGGACGTCTCCTTGAACGAGTTCATCGAGTACCTCGAGGGAGACGCTCAGACGGATCTCATCCTCCTCTACATCGAGAGCTTCGGACAGCCACGGGAGTTCGTGCCGATTGCCCGCCGCGTGACGAAGGCCAAACCGATCCTCGCACTGAAATCGGGACGGACGGAGGCCGGCCGCCGCGCCGCGGCGAGCCATACGGGTGCCCTCGCCGGTCCCGATATTGGCACCCAGGCCCTCTTCGAACAGACGGGGGTCCTCCGCGCGGAAACCATCGAGGAGCTCTTCGACCTCGGGGCGGCCTTCTCGTTACAGCCCCTCCCGCAAGGGAGGCGGGTGGCCGTCGTCACCAACGGCGGCGGGCCGGGCATCATGGCCATGGACGCCCTCGTGAGGGTGGGGATGGAACCGGCAGGCCTAAGCAAGAAGACCACCGCCTACCTCCGGGCACGGATTCCCGAAGAAGCGAGTCCCGTCAATCCCGTGGACCTGATCGCGGACGCCGATGCGGAGCGCTATGCGCTAGCGGTCGAGGCCGTGCTGAAGGACAAGAACGTGGACGCGCTGCTCGCCATCAGCGTGCCCCCCGTCGTGGAGGATGAGGTGGCCGTGGCGCGCTCCATCTGGCGGACTGCCCGGAAGCAGGCCAAGCCCGTGGTCAGCACCTTCCTCGGGCGGGGGGAACAGTCCCCTGGGGTGACAGAGCTGGTAGACAACGGTATCCCGACCTACCTCTTCCCCGAGGGGGCGGCCCGGGCGTTGGCCGCCATGCGACGTTACCAAGAATATCTGGAGCGGGAGGAGGGCGAGTACCGACAGTTCCGGGTCCGAGGGAAGCGGTCGCGGGAAATTGTTGGGACCGCCGTTCAAGAGGGCCGAACGCGCCTGCATGAGATGGAGGCCCTCGAGCTCCTACGGTGCTACGGCTTCCGCATCGTCCGATCCCGATTGGTAGGTGACCTCTCGGAGGCCCTCGCCGCGGCGGAGGAGATTGGCTACCCGGTGGCCTTCAAGGCCGTCCATCCCGAGATGCTCCATAAGACGGACTACGGGGCGGTGGTCCTGGACATCCGGACGGGGGAGGAGCTTGCGGAGCACCATCGGACGTTGGCCCGGCGGTTGGAATCGGAGGGCTTCGAAATCGAGGAGTGGGTGGTCCAGGAGTACGCCCGAGGCGGCAAGGAGACGATCATGGGCATGAACCTGGACGAGAAGTTCGGACCCATGCTCGTGTTCGGCCTCGGGGGAATCTACGTGGAGGTCCTCAACGACGTGGTCTTCCGACTCACGCCCATGACCGACGCGGACGCCCTCCGCATGGTCCAAGGCATCCGGAGCTATCCCATCCTGGAGGGGGTCCGTGGCGAGCGCCCATCGGACGTGGCCGGGCTGGCCGAGAGCCTGCAGCGTCTCTCGCAACTCGTCCAGGACTTTCCCGAAATCGAGGCCGTGGACATCAATCCGTACCTCGTCTTTGAGGAGGGCAAGGGGTGCAAGGTCGTCGACGCCCGCATACTCCTCACACCCGGTGTCGCCGAGGACCCACGTTAGCCTCAAATCACGGGAACGCATAGGAGAGAACGATGAAGGTCACCTCCCTCCAGACGGCGTTCGGTCGGGTGGACGTGTGCGAGGCGGACGAGAAGGTTCGGGGCGTCGTCTTGACCGACGACGTGACCAGCCCGGGCGACGAGCCGGAGACGGACCTGAGCCGTGACCTGGAGCGCTACTTCGAGGGGGAGTCGGTGGACTTTTCCAACCATCCCGTGGACTTCTCCGGGTACACACCCTTCGAGGTCCAGGTCCTTCGAGCCACCCAGCGCATCCCCTACGGTGAGGTCCGCAGCTACCGGGACATC
>JBHIBW010000215.1:0-2066 GCA_046759265.1 Thermoplasmata archaeon | reverse complement strand
TGGGTCACCTCGCCCACCCTCACGTCCAGCCGCCCGGCTTCCTCCTCCGCGGACAGGGCCGCCAGCTCGATCTTCCGAAAGAGGGGCTTGGGCCCCCGGAGTCGCTGGCCATCCGCGATGTCCTGCGGTACCGCCTCCCAGGGCGTCTCCTCGACGCGACCCTCGTAACCCAGATACTCCCACAGACGCTGGGCGGAGAAGGGCAGGAAGGGAGCCGTCAGCAAGGCGAGCCCGCGAACCACGCGGAGGGCGACGTGGAGGACGGTGCTCGCCCGGTCTCGATCCTGGGTGAGAAGGTCCCACGGGGCCTGGGCATCGAAGTACTGATTCCCCCGCCGGGCGAGACGCATGATGCCTTGGAGGGCATCCCGAAAGTGGACGTACGCCAGGCTCTGCCCCACTCCCCGCCAGGCCTCCTCCAGCTCGCGGAGGAACGCCTCGTCCTCCGCGGTCAGATCGCCGGTCCGGGGCACCTCGCCGAAGTTCTTGTGGGTGAATGTCAACACGCGGTGGACGAAGTTGCCGTAGACCGAGAGGAGTTCCTCGTTGACCTTGGTTGCGAAGTCCTCCCACGTGAAGTCTGTGTCCCGGAGCTCTGGCATTTTGGCCGTGGCGTAATACCGGACGGCGTCGGGATCGTACTCCGCCAACATCTCATGGAGGTTCACGCCGGTCCCGCGGCTGGTGGACATCCTTTCTCCCTGCAGTCGGAGGTATTGGTTGGCCGGCACATCGTAAGGAAGGTTGATGGTCTCGTCATAGCCGAGAAGGGAGGCGGGCCAGAAGATGGCGTGGAAGGGGATGTTGTCCTTCCCGATGAAGTAGTAATGACGCGCATCGGGATTGTACCACCACTCCTTCCAGGCTTCGGGCCGACCCCGACGACGAGCCCACTCAATGCTGGTCGAGAGGTAGCCGATCACCGCCTCGAACCAGACGTAGATGCGCTTCTCCTCCCACCCCTCGACGGGAACCTCGATCCCCCAATCGATGTCCCGGGTGATGGGGCGGTCCTTGAGCCCCTCCTTCATCCAACCCAGGACGAAGTTCAAGACGTGAGCCTTCCAGTAGCTCTTGTCCTCCAGGTAGGCCTCGATGGGCTCCTGAAAGGCCGTCAGGCGAAAGAAGAAATGCCTCGTCTTCCGTTCGACAGGGCGGGTGCCGTCGATCTTGCACCGGGGCTCGATGAGGTCGAAGGGGTCGAGGAGTCGACCGCAGTTGTCGCACTGGTCCCCCCGGGCCTCCTTGTACTGGCAGTGGGGACACTCTCCTTCGATGTAGCGGTCGGGCAGGAAGCGTTCGTCGGTAGGGCAAAACGCCGCGAGCATCTCCTTCTCGTACAGGTGGCCTTTCTCCAGGAGAGTCTTGAACAACTCCTGAGCGACCTCCTTGTGCCCGTCCGCGTTCGTCTTCCAATAGAGGTCAAAGCTGATGCCCAGGTCCTCAAAGGATTGGGCGTGAATCTGGTAGTACCGCTCCGCGATGACCTCGGGGCTTACGCCTTCCTCGTCGGCTGCGAGCGTGACGGGGGTCCCGTGCATGTCCGAGCCGGAGACCATGAGCACCTCGTCCCCCGCCATCCGGTGGTACCGGGCGAAGATGTCGGCGGGGACGTACGCCCCGGCGGCGTGCCCGATGTGGCGGGGGCCGCTGGCGTAGGGCCAGGCAACGCCCAGGAGGAGCTTGGCCATCGGGGCGAACTATGGGAGCGGGCGATTTAAAGAGTGAGTCCGGCCCCTGGCGGCCGGGCCTGGGCCCCCGTCTTGGACCCTCCTTGGGAGTCCGATGAGACTCTGACCCGCAAAGGGTTAAATACGGACCTGGAAATCGACGGCCAGCCTAAGGAGTTGATGTTCTGGATCAGGGACGTGGCTCGGGACCCTACGAGGCGCCCGTGGAAGAGGGACAGGTCTACGAGGCCACTATCGAGGATTTGGGTCGGGAGGGGGACGGCATCGCCCGCATCGATAGCTTTGTCGTCTTCGTGCCTGGCACAAAGATTGGCGACACCGTGAAGGTCCGGATTACCCGGGTCCTCCGCCGCATGGCCATTGGGGAAGTGGTCG
>JBHIBW010000214.1:0-2076 GCA_046759265.1 Thermoplasmata archaeon | reverse complement strand
AACGCGTCGAGAAGGGCGATTTGGAGGGCGTACCCGATCTGCGCTTGGGATTGGGCCACCAGCACGTCGAGGGGGCTGGGAGGCACCTCCACGGCCGCAATTTCCTGCTGCGCAAGGAGGGCGCCGACCTGCGGCCCGTTGCCATGCGTCACGACCAACCGATACCCCCGCTCGCGCAGCGCGAGGAGGAGGGGCGTGAGACTGCGGGCCACGTCGAGCTGGCTGGCCCATGTCAAAGGGCCGGAGGGAGGGGCGATGGCGTTCCCGCCGAGGGCGACGACTGCGAGCTTCATGGGACCACCCGAAGGCCTGTTCAGCCTTCGGCCCTATTAAACGGTCCCCGCCGGCGCCTCTCGCGTAGTAACTTTCGCCCACCTCCCCCCCGGCTGTCTTTATACCGCGGGAGGCCGCAACAGAGAGGCTTGACGGACATCTCCAAAGCCTTAAGTGGGGGCCCCTGATACGCCGGCCGACGGAAGGGATGGGATGCCCCGCAAGTCCTTTGCCGAGCGGTTAGCCGCCAAGCAAAGGGAGATTTCCGTCTCCGAATTCTTCGAACGGAACAAGCACATTCTCGGCTTCGATTCCCCCACCAAGGCCCTCCTGACCTCGGTGAAAGAGGGGGTCGACAACGCCCTCGACGCCTGCCAAGAGTACGGCGTTCTCCCCGACCTCCTCGTCCGGATCGACCGGGTGGACCAGGACGAATACCGTCTCGTGGTGGAGGACAACGGGCCTGGCATCGTAAAGCGCCAGCTGCCGAAGGTATTCGGCAGGCTCCTCTACGGCTCCCGCTTCCACACGTGGTCGCAGACGCGGGGGCAGCAGGGCCTGGGGATCTCCGGGGCGATCCTGTACGGACAGATTACCACGGGGAAGCCCGCCTTGGTGCGTTCGAGGACCGCCCAGGACGACGTGGCCTACCAGATCGAGTTCCTCATCGACACGAAGCGGAACCGCCCGCAGGTCTTGAAGCGGGAGTTCAAGGTCTGGGAGCGGGAGCACGGGACCCGCGTGGAGATTCACCTCCGCGGTCGCTTCATCAACGGCAAGCAATCCGTGATGGAGTACCTTCGTGCGACCGCCATCGTCAACCCCTACGCCCGTATCGTCTTCCTCCCCCCGGATGGGAAACGCCGGACCTTCGAGCGAGTCTCCACGGAGCTGCCTCGCCCCCCGGTGGAGGTGAAGCCCCACCCGTACGGCGTCGAGCTGGGCACGGTCCTGCAGATGGCCAAGGAGAGCCAGAATCGCCGCCTCACCGCCTTCCTCCAATCGGACTTCAGCCGTATCAGCTCCCGTGTGGCGCGGGAGATCTGCCGGGAGGCGGAGGTTCCGCCCGAGCTCCGCCCGAAGGATCTCAAGCTCCCCATGGCGAAGCGCCTCCACGCGGCCTTCCGTAGCGTGAAGATCATGGCACCCCCCACCGACTGCCTTTCACCCATCGGGGAGCGACTCATCCGAACGGGACTCCGGAACGTGGTGGGCACCCTCCGCCCCGAGTTCTATTCGCCACCCATCACGCGGCCCCCCGCCGTCTACGGCGGGCATCCCTTCCAGACCGAGGTCGGCATCGTGTACGGCGGCGACCTCCCCAGCGACCGGCCCGTGGAGATTCTCCGCTATGCGAACCGGGCTCCCCTCCTCTACCAGCAGGGCGCCTGTGCCACCACCCAGGCCATCGAGTCCGTGGATTGGCGGCGGTATGGGCTGGAGCAACGGGGGGGGCGGGGCATGCCCTACGGCCCCGCCATCGTCCTCGTCCACGTGTGCGCCACCCGGGTCCCCTTCACCTCGGAGGCCAAGGAGGCCATCGCCCCCATCCCCGAAATCGTGGCGGAGGTCGTCCGGGCCCTTCAGGAGGGCGGGCGGCGACTTCGCTCCCACATGAACAGGAAGGCGCGCCGCGCGAAGACGAGCGAGAAGTTCGAGATCGTCCGGACGGTCCTGCCCCTCATGGCGGAGAAGAGCGCTCGGATCACGGGCCAATCCACGCCCGACATTACGCGGACGATCGCCAAGATCATGAACGTCGTGTGGATCGACGAGCAGGTCGCCTTCGACGCCGGGCGGCAT
>JBHIBW010000213.1:0-2090 GCA_046759265.1 Thermoplasmata archaeon | reverse complement strand
CCTTGCCCCGGACCTCGCCCACGAGGATGTAGTTCGGCCGCTGCCGCAAGGCCGCTCGAACGAGATCGTACATGTCGATCTCCCCGGGGGCCTTCCCGTCCGCTTGCCGCTCCCCGCTCCCGCTGCGGGTCGTCCCCGGGATCCAGTTCTCATGAGGCAGGTTGATCTCCCGGGTGTCCTCGATGGAGACGATCTTGGCTCCGGGTCGGATGAAGAGGGCCGAGCTGTTGAGCGTCGCCGTCTTCCCGGCCGCCGTCCCCCCGCAGACCATCATGGACTTCCCGTGTTCGATGGCCAGCCAGATGTAGGCGATCATCTCGATGGAGCCCGTGTTGAAGGTGATGAGCTCCACGGGCGTGAACGGCTTCTCCTTGAACCGCCGGATGGTAAAGCTGGAACCACGGGTCGTGACTTCGCGCGCGTAGGTGGCCTGGACCCGGTGCCCCTCCACCGTCGTCCCGTCCAGGATGGGGTTGGACACCGAGATGGACTTCCCGCACCGCTGCCCCAGGTTGATGACGAACGAGTTGAGGGTCTCGTCGTCGGGGAACACCACGTTGGTCTTGATGGACTCGTACTTCTGGTGGAAGATAAAGATCGGGACCTTCACTCCGTCGCAGCTGACGTCCTCGATGGCGGGGTCGTTGATGAGGCCGTCACAGATGTCGAAGCCGACGAAGTCCCGGACGATGTAATAGATGATCTTCTCGTTGGATCGGCTCTCCAGGTGGATGTCCCGGGAGGTGACGAAGCTGGTCACGGCCTCCTTCAGGTACTCCTCCTTCTCCCGGATGGTCCGGGCGTGGAAGCTGTAGGAGAGGGTTCGCATGAGGGAGTCCTTGATCGTGTCTAGGAGTTCCGTCTCCCGCTGGTTGAGCTTCGGCTCCCACATCTCGTACACGTACTCCGAGTCGTCCTTGTAGTAGAGGACCCGGGCGTAGCTGAAGGGGGGCCGGATGGCGTAGATCCCGATCTCCTCGACGTTGATCTCCGCGACCGGCGGGATGGGCGTGAGCTGCGAGCCCCGACCGGGGGTCCAGACGTGGCCCTTCTCCATGGCCCGCTTGGGCATCTTCACCTTCATCTGCCGCTCGAGAAGCTTCATGGCTAGACCTCCGGCGTGACCCCGCTCCGACCGACGGCCATGCTCACGAAGGCCTGGTTCAGGGCGAAGCCGTTGATGGGGACGCCGCCCACGGGGTCGTGGACGATCTCGAGGCTGACCGTGTGGGTGAGGTTCACCTCGGAGCGGCTCAGCACGAAGAAGGGGGTCGTCACGGTCTGGCCCGCGGGCGACTCGACGTAGGAGTAGCCGGGGCTCCCGAAGTCCGAGTTCAGGATCCCAAAGGCGAGGGCCAGAGTCGTGTTGAAGTGGGTGTACCAGGCGCCGCCGTAGCGGGTCGTGTGGTTGATCCACACCGAGGTCTGGAGGGAGTCGTACTCCTGCATGTCGAGGCTGAGGAGCTTGTTCCGGATGCCCTCCGTCCCGTATCCGGCGGCGTTCCCCGAGCCGATGAGCTGGACGAGGGTGAAGCCCACGTCCACGCCGTTGCTTCCGTTGAGTGCGGTGAACTGCGGGCTGATCCGGACGGCGGATCCCACCGTCTGGCTGAGAATGACCGCCCCGCTCTCATAGGCCAGGTCGAAGGGCACCGCGTACCGGCTCGCCACGTGCAAGACGACACTCCCGGAGGCCGATTGATTCACGACGAAAGGGGCGCCGTCAATGGTGTAGGTGAACTGCACCGACCAGGGGGCGGCGTCGCCGTCCCCCGTCAGGGTGCCCACGGTGGGGCTAGAGAAGATGGGCACCCCGTCGATTCCGAGGCTGATGGGGCTGTAGGTCTCGACCGGGATGTAGGGCGTGCCCCCGAAGGCGGTCACCTGGGCCGAGACCACCTGGGCGTCGATGGCGCTCTTCAGGTCGCCAAAATCACCCAGGACGGCGTTCATGTGGGCCGCCTCGGCCTCCTGCTGCCACACCGGGATGTACTGGTTGACGATGAGGGCCAGGAACGTAAGGGCCACCAGGAGTGCCATGACGGTCCCTACGGTGGACGCGACGGCCTCGTCGTTCCGCCTCAGGTGCC
>JBHIBW010000212.1:0-2096 GCA_046759265.1 Thermoplasmata archaeon | reverse complement strand
ACCGGCATGTCCGATTTGAACTCGTAGACGCCTCCATGCCGAAATCGGGGCTTCCCTCCTCGAACGCCGAAGCGATGAGACAGGAAGCGGGTGGAGGCGTTAAACGCGAGGTGCCCGAGGGCCAGGATGGCCCGGGGACGCAGGATATCCAGCTCCTCCTCCAGGTAGGATGAACAGTTGCTGATCTCCTCCGCGACGGGGCGGTTGTCCGGGGGCACGCACCGCACGGCCGCCGTCATGTAGGCGTTGTGCAGTCGCAGGCCGTCCTCTCGGCTCTCGGAGGTGGGTTGGTTCGCGAATCCCGCCTCGTGGAGGCCCCGCATGAGGAAGGCCGCGCTCGGGTCGCCCGTGAAGATGCGTCCTGTCCGGTTTCCCCCGTGGGCCGCCGGAGCTAACCCCACGATAACCAAATCGGCCTCCGGGTCCCCGAAGCCGGGCACGGGACGTCCCCAGTAGGTCCAGTCCTCGTAGGCCCGCCTCTTCTTCTCGGAGACCTCCTGCCGAAAGGCGACGAGGCGCGGACACCGGGTGCACGTGACCACCCGCTCCCGTAACCCAATGAGAGCCGAGGCGTCCACACGCCATCCAGGACCACGACGGACAAAAGGCTTCGCCACGCCCGGTCGGAGGTTTTTAACGGACCGCCCTCTACCTTCGAGGGAGTTCATGAACGAGGATGCCACCTTCATCGTGGACCAGGTCGATCGCCACCACGCCTGGTTTCAGGAGTCGCTCTGCCTCATCGCCTCCGAGAACGTCATGAGCCCGCTGGCCCTGGAGATGTACCTCTCCGACTTCGGCCACCGGTACGCCGAGGGCCTCCCCGGGAAGCGGTACTACCAGGGCAACACCTACGTGGACGAGGTCGAGGTCCGCATCACGGACATGCTGAAGCGGATCTTCCGCTGCGAACTCGCCGATCCCCGTCCCATCTCGGGAACGGTGGCCAACCTCGCGGTCCTCTTCGGCCTCACGAAGCCGGGGGACACAATCACCACCGTCGCCCTGTCGGATGGGGCCCACATCAGCACGGCGAAGTTCGGGGCCGTGGGGGTCCGGGGAGTGAAGACCGTCACCTACCCCTGGGACGAGGAGAACATGAACATCGACCCCGACGGCGCGGCGAAGACCATCCGCGAGGTCCGCCCCAAGCTGGCCCTCTTTGGCCAATCGGTCTTCCTGTTCCCTACGCCTCTCCGAGAGCTCGAGGACGCCTTTCGGGAGGTGGATTGCCCGGTCTGGTATGATGCCGCCCACGTCCTGGGGCTCATCGCGGGGGGGCAGTTCCAGGACCCACTGCGGGAGGGGGCCCACGTCATCTCCGCGAGCACCCACAAGACCCTCCCGGGCCCACAACACGGGGTCGTCCTGGCGAACCCGAAGGACGAGGACATGGAGAAGGCCCTCCGGCGGGGCATCTTCCCCGGGGTGGTGAGCAACCATCACCTCCACGCCATGGCCGCCCTCGGCATCGCGCTGGCCGAGTGGGAGGCCTTCGGAAAGGAATACGCCGCCCAGGTGGTCCTGAACGCGCAGGCGCTCGGGCAGGCCCTACACGAGCGAGGGATGCGCGTTCTCGGAGAGCACCTCGGCTTCACGGCGTCTCATGCCCTGGCCGTGGACGTGTCCCGGGAGGGAGGCGGAGCCCAGGTTGCCTTCGATCTGGAGCGGGCCAACCTCATCACAAACAAGAACCTCCTCTCCGGGGACACGAGCCCTGTAAAGCCCAGCGGCATCCGCCTCGGGAGTCAGGAGCTCACGCGTTTGGGCATGGGAACCGCCGAGATGGCGGAGGTGGCCGACCTCATCGCCCGGGTGGCCTCAAAGAAGGAGCAGCCCGAGAGCGTCGCGCGGGATGTCGCCGAGCTCGCCTCCCAATGCCGGAAGGTCAAGTACTCCTTCCACCCGGAGACGGACGCCTATCGCCGGCATGTGCTTGTGAGCGGGTGAAGTTCACCCTCGCGCGTAACGCGTGTGGAGCCTGCCTCTTCCGGAACGCAATGGCCAGGACGATCGCAAGAGTGATGATCGCCACCACAAAGGCACCGATGGACCAGAACAGGCTCAGGGCCCCGATGGCCGCGAAGGCCGCTGGC
>JBHIBW010000211.1:0-2101 GCA_046759265.1 Thermoplasmata archaeon | reverse complement strand
TCCTCGTCCTTGTCCGGCGTCAGCGTCTTCGAGCGGTGGGCGATGAGCACGCCGTTCTCGTGGACCACGAACACCTCCTCGATGCTCGCCCGCTTGCGACGCGTGAGGGCGAAGAGCACAATGCCTCCGACGAGGGCCGCGAGGAGGAGCCACAGCCACGGGAACGGGGCCGCCCCCGCGCCCGCGCCGATCTGGACGGAGACCGAGTTGCTGATGACGGAGGTGGGTGGAGAGCCCCTGCCGTCCGTGAATTCCAGCATGAATCGGAAGGGCTGGAGGCCCACTTCCTCCTCCGCAAGAAGGGTCACGGAGAGAGTCACTTCGGACCCGGCGGCAATGGAGGGCATTGCCCAGGAGACGACTCCGCCACTCTCCGTCACGAGGAACGTGCCGTCGTCCCCCTGGTAGGACACGCCGGCGGGCAGGGTCAGGTTTAGCCAGCCCATGGCGGCGGCCTGTCCGGTGTTCCGGACGGTCACGGTCAAGGTGAGCGGGGAGCCGGCGCCAATCTGGCTGGAGGAGGTCGTCAGACTCAGGTCCACGTCGGGAGCCTGCAAGGTCACCGCCGAAGCCAGACCCACGTCAGCCAGGGCGTTCCCGTTGCGGTAGCTACTCGCGAAGGACACGTCGAGGGCCATCACGAGGCCGTTCTCCAGTCCCCGGATCACGCGAAGCCGGGCGTCGAGGCGCTGCGGACCGGAGCCCACCGCGGGGAGCGTGACCTCGAAACCGGCTGCGGTCGTGGTAAAGGGGATGGAGGGCGTGAGGCCCACGAGCTGATAGTGCCCGTTCAGGGACCAGTTCAGCCAGGTGTTCCCTGCGGCGCCGGAACCGGTGTTGTTGTAGTAGACGGCCGCCACGACTTCGTCTCCTCTCTCGGCCACGAGAGGGGTGACTGTGAGGGCAGGTGCGAGGGAGGCGAAGGCCACTCCCACCGAGAGGGAATCCTGCCGAGGCTCGAAGGGCACCCCGCTCGTATCCTGCGCTTCCACGTTCACGCTGGCGAAGACGGTGGCCCCGTCAGGAACAGTTCCGTCGACGGTGACACTCCATTCGAAGACCGCCTGGCCGCTCGCGGCAAGACTGGCGAGGGTCCATCGGACGAGTCGCGAGGGCGCGTCATAGACCCCCGCGGGGGAGGAAGAGACGTACGTCGCGTTCGCGTCCACCGAGCCTTCAATCGTGAGGGTTTCGGCGGGGGCGCCCCCCAGGTTCGTCAGGGTCGCGGTGAAGGTGAGCGTGTCGCCCGGTTCCGCCTGGCTCGCGCTGGAGGAGAGGCTCAGGTCGAGGACGGCGTTCGCCAACGTCACGGGGATGTTGTGGAACTCTCCCATGAGCGGGGCACCGGCCCGATCGACGCCTTCCATGTCGAACCGGGTCAGAACCACCGTTCCGTCAGGGAGCCCGCCCGCGGCGGATACCGTCAGGTTGAAAGTGTGGCTTCCGGGCAAGACATTCACGAACTCGAAGTCGTAGGATCCGCTTCGGACCCCTCCGATGCTCGCCGCGTCGTCGCTGACGTAGCTCAATTCGGGTGGCAGGGTGACGTTGATCCACACCGTCGCCGCCCGGCCCTGCCCGCTGTTGGTGAAGGTGACCTGGAAGGTCGTCTGGCCCCCGGGCCACACGAGGCTTGGGTCGACGGTGACGGCGAGGTCGAGGATCGCGTTGTACGCATCCACCGTCACGTCCTGGTAGGTCGGCGGAAACGACTGCCATGTCGGGTCCATGGCTTCGAAGGTGAAGTTGGTCAGAGGACTCGCGCCGTCGGGGACGCCTCCGTTCAGTCGGGCCACCAGCTCGAACGAGTACGACCCTGGGACGACCGCGGAGAATTCGAAGGAGTAGGTCCCCGTGAGCGTGCCCCCGAGGGACGCGGAGGTGTCGCTCACATACGTAAGGCCGCCGGGGAGGGTCACGTTGACCCACACCCGTTCGGCGTGGTACGAGCCCGTGTTATTGAACCAGATGGTGAACGTCGAGGTGTCCCCGGGCTCCAGGGCCGTGGGAGACGGCACCACGGCGTACGTCAGCAGCGCGTTGAGCATGGTGACGGGCACGTCCACCTCGGCCGAGCTGAGGGGGGCGCCGGCGAGGTCCA
>JBHIBW010000210.1:0-2113 GCA_046759265.1 Thermoplasmata archaeon | reverse complement strand
GGCGAATACGGTTCCGGCGGGCCAACAGCCTGCGCGGCCGCGCAGGCTAGGCCAAGGTCGTTTCGAGCTGTTCGGGAAGCAGCCGTCACAGTGCAGGAGGCGAGGACATGACAACGACAGAGTATAATGCCGGTGAAAGAATGCTTCAACATTACGATCCGAAGGAGGGGATCATGCCGAAAGCGAAGGTCTACTTCATGGACGCTCACTCGGAGTCTACGGAGACCGCCCTGGCGGCCAAGATGCTCACGGTGTTCGACGCCGCTGGGCTGGACAAGATGGTCAGGCCCAATGACGTGGTCGCTATAAAGGTGCACTGCGGCGAGTGGAACAACTCTGCATACCTCAGACCCGTCTACGCCCGGTCCTTGGCGGACCGCGTCAAGGAGTTGGGCGGCAGGCCCTTTGTCTGCGATACCACGACGCTGACCTACTCGCCATGGGCCTCGAGGGCAACCGAGCTCGACCTCCTTCAGACGGCTGAGCGCAACGGCTACACATCGGCGACCCTCGGATGCCCCTTCATCTGCGCTGACGGGTACATAGGTACCGGTGACTACCGGATTGATGTCCCCGAAGGATTCATCTTGAAGGAGGCGTACGTAGCGCAGGCGATCGCGGCCGCCGACGTGCTGATAGCGCTCACGCACTTCAAAGGGCATGGCATGGGGGTTATCGGCGGGTCGCTCAAGAACCTGGGCATTGGCGCCCAGTCCAAGCGGGGCAAACTGAACGTCCACATGGGCGGTCACCCTCGCTACGGGCTCGGCGCTGCGGCGGAATTCCATCCCGAGATGTTCAAGGGCAAGGCCGAGACGCCGGACTGGGAGATACTGGAGGACTGCTGTCCGTTCAACCTGTGGCACGTTTACGACGACCACATCGAGTGGGAGCGGGACAAGTGCGTCAACTGCTTCGGCTGCGCGGCGCTGATGGCGGGGCGCGGAATTCTTGACCTCCCTGAGGCGAACTTCGACGCCGTCGACGCGGCCATCGCCGACGCGTGCTTGGGGACGGTCAAGACTGTGGGGGAGGGTAAGGTGGGGTTCATAAACATGGCCGTAGATGTGTCGCCGAAGTGCGATTGCGTCAACCACGCCGACATTCCAATCGTTCCCCATCTTGGTGTTTTCGCCAGCAAGGACCCTGTGGCTATCGACATGGCGTGCGTGGACGCGGCAAGGAACTCTCGGGGCGTGCCCGGCTCCGCTTCGGAGATCATGGAAGTCGCCGGCGAGGGCGACCGGAAGTTCGAGGGGGCTTCAGCCATGTTCCACGGCCAGAGCGAGGTGGCGACTATCAACACGGGACAGCTCATCGGCCTGGGAAACCGAGACTATGAGCTCGTCGACGTGGAGCCCGCACCCACGGAGAAGTACCGGTTCCCGTACGACCGCAGGCCGAGCCGCCAGCGCTTCCAGGACAAGTTTGCGAAGCTTCAGCCGTTCCCCTACGACCGGCACGACGGCAGAGGATTCATACGCAACGACGAGGTGGACCTGGAGGAGATAAAGCGACACGACGGGCACGATACCAATGGCAGCGAGGACGTCAAAAGCCTTTCGGAGGTCACGGCGCCCGGCGACGACGATTAGGCGCCCGTCACGAACTACGCTTGCTCGGTATACCTCCTCGGCTCCATGGAGACGAAACGCTTCGGACAGTGCCGGATACCCAACGTACGAGGTGTCCCAGAGGTCGTTAAGCTGCTGTTGGAGAGCGGGGACCCGTGGGCAGGTCTCGGAACCAAGGGTGCCGCTGAGCGCGTTCGCGCCTGTCGCACCGGCCGTCGCCGCGAGATGTCATCGCCAAGTCACGCCGAGGTCGGAACGTCCCACACCAGGAGACAGGACATAAGGAGAGCCACAAGCTCTTGTTAGGTTCTATGGTCCTGACCAGGACTACCTCCGGCTTCGGATAGACGCCACCGACTTTCCGATAGTGCCCGTCCGGAATATCGGTATGAAGCGCGTTAGGGGAACTGGCCATCGACGCGAAGATGACCTCATGCACTTGGTGTGAGCCCGTCAGTCCCTTCTGCTCAACCTCACGCCCTTCCCCGAACTCGACCTCCCCACTGCTCTCGACCAGTGCCTTCGGTAGCGACGACACC
>JBHIBW010000209.1:0-2114 GCA_046759265.1 Thermoplasmata archaeon | reverse complement strand
ACGGCGTCCGCCATGTCGGGGTCCGTCATGATGGTGGCCGGGTTGGAGTTGACCAGGACGACCTCGATGGCCTCCTCCCGCAGGGCGCGACAGGCCTGGCTCCCGGAGTAGTCGAACTCGGCCGCCTGGCCGATCACCACCGGCCCGGAACCGATGACCATGACCTTCCGCAGGCCCGCCTCCTTAGGCGCGGCGCTCACCTCCTGGGGCTTCCCCCAAACGCTTCGACCTCCTTCACGAAATCGCGAAAGATGTAGCGGCTGTCGTGGGGCCCCGGGCTGGCCTCCGGGTGGTATTGCACGGAGAGGAGGGGGAGATCCGCGTGCCGGAATCCCTCCACGGTCCCGTCATTCAGGTTGCGGTGCGTGACTTCCAGCTCGTCCCCCAGGCTCTCTTCCCGCACGGCAAAACCGTGATTCTGCGAGGTCACGAGGACGCGGCCCCGACCCAAATCCCGGATGGGCTGGTTGCCCCCTCGATGGCCAAACTTCAGCTTGTAGGTATCCGCCCCGAAGGCTAGGCCCAGGAGCTGATGACCCAGGCAGATTCCGAGGACGGGCACCTCCTCCGCAAGCTCCTTGAGGGCCGGCACGACACGAGAAAGCATCGCGGAATGGGCTGGGTCACCGGGCCCGTTGGAGACTACCAGACCGTCGGGTTCCAAGGCGCGGATCTCGTCCGGAGACGTGTCGTAGGGCACCTGTACGACCTCGCCATGGGGGACCAGATGGTCGATGATGCTTCCCTTCACTCCACAGTCGAGGACGACGTAGCGGCGGCCCTTCTTCCCACGGTAGCGGATCGGTGCGTCGCAGCTCACCCGGCCGACGAGGTTGTGGGCGTCAGGGTATGGTTGGGCGCGCACCTCCTCCAAGAGGGTCGACGGATCGGCCCCCTCGGTTGAGAGCGCCGCGCGTAAGGTGCCGTGGACCCGGGTCGTAATCGTGAGGTGCCGGGTGTCGACACCCTCGATTCCCGGGACCCCCTCATTCTGCAGGAAGGAGTCGACCCCCTTCTGAGAACTGGGATGGGTCGGACCGCGCCACAGCTCACGGATGACGAAGCCGGTGACTTGGATGCGGTCGGACTCGAGGGTCTGGGGGTCCACGCCGTAGTTCCCGATGAGGGGGTAGGTCATGAGGAGAATCTGGCCACGATAGGAGGGATCGGTGAGGGCCTCACAGTAGCCCGTCATGTTCGTGTTGAAAACAAGCTCTCCGAAGACAGTGGCCTCGGCGCCAAAACCAGGCCCCCTCAGGACCTGTCCGTCCTCGAGGACCAGCAACCCTTCCATCCGCGCGACCTTTCGGGCAATCCATGGAGGCCTTATTAGGCTTTGGACCGTCGGCGGCCAGGGCTCCTCAGGCGGCCCTCGAGGGGTCCCGCTTGCGCTCGAGGAGGGCGACGTACCCCTCAATCCGAGGCCGCATCTGCTCCCAGTGGGTCCCGTGCCAATAGTACTTCTCGCAAGAGAGGCAACGCCAGAAGGTTTGGTGTCTCTGCCAAACCCCCTCCGGAACCTCCCCTCGGGCCGCGTCCCGCCTTGCATCGCCCAGGACCCCGTTGCAGACGGAACACCGACTCATCGGGGCGCCCCCCTCAGGATCGAGTTCCGTAAGCACCTGGCGGATCTGATGATCCAGGTCGTCGCTCACGATGTACAACCCGCCCGCCCGGCTCCGGCGCGCAAGATCTTTGTCTCGGGTCAGGAGGGCGCGCCGTTCCCGCATCGCCACCTCCAAGAGCTCGTCGTCTTCTTGGGCCCCCGGGTAGGCAGTGTCGTAGCCCAGGAGACGCAGCCACCGGGCGAGCGTCCCCAGCATGTGGTCGCACAGAAACCGGGAGCTATCCTCCACCGACCCCCTCCGCTTCGTCGGCCTCTTCCCGCAAAGGCTCGTAGGTGACGAGGAGTCCGTCCCCGAAGGTCGTCACCTCCCGCAGACGCAGCCGCGCCAGATCCCCTTGGACTCGAGCCTTGTTTCCCGCCAAGAGGCTCGGCGCCCGCTCGTCCCCCAGCACCCAAGGGGCGATGTAGAGGTGAAAGCGGTCCACGAGGCCCGCGCGCAGGAAGGACCAGGCGACGGTGCTGCCTCCCTCGACGAGAAGCCTGCGGA
>JBHIBW010000208.1:0-2132 GCA_046759265.1 Thermoplasmata archaeon | reverse complement strand
TTCCTCCACGACGTGGACAACGTCTTCTTTGCGGAGTTCGAGGTTCGAGTGGACGGAGGGGCGCTCCAAGGAACGGCTCGGGGGGAAGAAGTGGACCCCACGCGTCATCCCCTGGAAGGGCTAGTCAAGGCAGTGACCTATCACATGCTCGAGGTAAAGCCAGAGGAGGGTTATGCCGTCGTCATCTTCGACATCTAGACGACCCCGCCTCGGGGGAGAAGCGCGATGAAGGCCACCGCCACCGCCCACCCCATACAGGGGCTCATCAAATACCACGGCCTCGCGGACCCCGTCCTCCGGCTTCCCTTCCACGACTCCATCTCGGTGTGCACGGCCCCTCTCGTCACGCGGACCACCGTCGAGTTCGGCGACTACGAGGCCGATTCGTTGACCGTGGACGACACCTCCTTCACGGCCCGAGGGCTCGAGCGGGGGGTCGCGGTCTTGGAAGCAGTCCGAAACCGCGCCGGCATCTCCGACCATGCGCGCGTAGTCTCCACCAACAGCTTCCCGGCCGGGGTCGGATTGGGATCCTCGGCGTCGGGCTTCGCCGCTCTTGCCGTGGCCGCCGCGCGGTCCGCGGGCCTGGACCTCACCCCGCAGGAACTCTCCGTCCTGGCGCGGCGTGGGGCGGGCTCGGCCACGCGATCCGTGACGGGGGCCTTCTCCAAGTGGCGGACCGGGTCGACGGACGAGGAGTCGTACGCCGAGCAGCTCGCGTCGGAGGACCTCCAGATGGGCATCCTCGTCGCCCTCGTACCCGCCTACCGGGACACGGAAGCCGCCCATCGAGAGGTCGTCAACTCCCCCTTTTTCAATGCCCGCTTGGCCGAAGTGCCCCGGATGTTGGCGGAGATGGAGCTCGCCATCGGGAACGAGGAGGTGGGGCGGATTGGCGAGCTCGCGGAGCGAGACACCCTCCTGCTCCACGGGATCACGATGACGGGTCCCCAGGAGATGGTCCTCTGGACGCCGGAGACCCTCAGCGTCATCATGGCCGTCCGTCGGATGCGGGAGGAGGAGATCCCCGCCTTCTTCTCCATCGACACCGGGGCGACGGTGTACGTGAACACCTTCCCGGAGGACGTGGACGACGTGGAGGCGCGCATCCTGGAGCTGGGAATCGAGACCCTCCGCTGTCGAGTCGGAGGGGCGGCGCGGACGGTGAACGCTCACCTCTTCTGACCGCAGAGGCAACCTTAAGGCCCGTAGGCAAACTCCGGACCCGGGAAAGGCGTGCCGCTCTGGTCCGACGCGCTGAAGCAGGGGTTTCGACTCGTCCCGCGGGCACGTCTCCTCCTGCTGGTCCCGCTGGCCTTCGACCTGGCGATGATTGCCATCGTGTTGATCCCCCCGGTCACTTCACCGCAGTTCACGATGCCCGTCGCCCTCCCCTCCGTCGCCCAGGTACACGGTCCCGGTGGAGGAGCCTTGCCCTTTTATCCGCTGTACATGCTGGCGCCCTCGGGAGACCTGGCCACCGCCCTCCTCCTCCTGGTCCTCGTCGTCCAGTCCTATCTGGCGGCCGGCTACGTGGGTCGCCTCGAGATGGTCCGCCGGAAAGCGTCGGTGGGAGGCTTCTTCGCCTCGGCCAACCGCGCCTTCGCCCGGGTCCTCGCCTTCCTAGCCATCACGACCTTTCTCGTCCTGGCCGCCAGTCCCTTCCTCCTGGGGGGGCTCGCGCGGGGTCCCGCGGCCCTTTTCGTCTTCGCGCCCTTTTCGACGGCTCAAGCGCCCACTCGGGAGGACGTGCGACCGGTCGACGCGCCCGAGATCAAGGAGCTCGTCGGTGAACAACGTGGCCACGTGGTGCTACTGAACTTCTGGGCGACTTGGTGTCCTCCTTGTCTCGTCGAGTTCCCCGAGATCGTCGACCTCGAGAAGTCCTACCGAGACCGAGGCTTGATCGTACTCTCGGTCTCCGCGGACATTCCCGCCGCCATCGACTCGAAGCTTCTACCCTTTCTCGAAAAACATGGACCGGGCTTCCCGATCTATCTCATGCAAACCGATGACGTCGACGAGTTCATCGGTATCATCGATCCGGAATGGAACGGGGCCATCCCCGCTACCTTCTTCATCGATCGACACGGCAATGTGGCAGACAAGCGGTTTTCTGCCATGAGTCGCGA
>JBHIBW010000207.1:0-2133 GCA_046759265.1 Thermoplasmata archaeon | reverse complement strand
TACTCGTCCATGAGCCCCGATTCTAGCGACGGCCTCGGCTTAATCCTTTCCTTCGGCCCTGCGGGAGGACCGAATTCCGAAGGGTCGCTGGAAAGTCTTTTATCATAACCCCGTTTACCCGGGCTTTACGGGGGACGAGTGTCGTGATTCCGCCTCAGTTCGAATATTTTGCGCCCTCTTCGGTCGACGAGGCCGTTGAGCTCTTGGAACGGTATGATGGCGAGGCCAAGGTCCTCGCCGGAGGAATGAGCCTGATTCCCATTCTCAAGCTGCGCTTGGCGGAGCCCGCGGCCCTGGTGGACATCGGCCGGATCGAGGGCCTCTCGTACATTCGGGAGGAGGACGGATGGCTCCGCATCGGAGCGGGCACGGTGGTGAGTGACCTGCACGATTCGGAGTTGGTGCGGGAGAAGTACCCCATCTTCCATGACGCGACCTCGGTCATCGCGGACCCGTTGGTGGACAACATGGGTACCGTGGGTGGAAACCTCGCCCATGGCGACCCCGCGAATGACCTTCCGGCGTGTGCCCTCGTCTTGGGGGCGCAGGTCATCGCCCAGGGGCCAAAGGGTTCGCGGACGATCCCCGTCCGGGAGTTCTTTGTCGACACGTTCGAGACCGCCCTCGAGGATAACGAGATCCTGACCGAAGTCCAGGTTCCTACGCCACGACCCAACCAGGGTAACGCCTACATGAAGATCGAGAAACGGGCCGGGGATTTCTCCATCGCCGCGGTCGCCGCCAATGTCATCTTGAATGCGGACGGGACGGTGAAGGAAGCGGGGATCGGCCTTACCTCGGTCGGCCCGACCCCCCTCTTCGCAGAGGAGGCCTCGAACCACTTAGCTGGGGGGAGCACGGACGAGGCGACGATCGCGAGGGCAGCCGAGCTTGCGGAGCAGGCCGCCGACCCGGTCTCCGACCTCCGGGGACCGGCCGAATACAAGCGGGCAATGGTCGGGGTCCTGACCCGCCGGACCGTGGGGAAAGCCCTCGAACGGGCGGGAGGTGGCTAGGATGGCCGTCGCAGAGCCGCAGGCGGGTGAGAACGGCGCCCCGCCGACCTATCCCATCACGGTCGCCGTAAACGGCGCCGAATACGAGGCCACGGTGGAGGGTCGGACGCTGCTCGTCCATTTCATCCGAGACATCGCCGGTCTCACGGGCACCCACATCGGTTGCGACACGACGAACTGCGGGGCCTGTACCGTCCTCCTCGACGGGAGGGCGGTGAAGTCGTGCACGATTCTCGCCGTCCAGGCGGACGCCCGCGAGGTCCAGACCGTGGAAGGCCTCGAGACCGACACCCTCCATCCCGTCCAGGAGGGCTTCGTGGAGGAACACGGGCTCCAGTGCGGGTTCTGTACGCCGGGGATGATGATGACCTCCGTGGCCCTCCTGGAGAAGAACCCGGACCCCTCGGAGGACGAGATCCGGCATGCCATCGCCGGAAACCTCTGCCGGTGCACGGGCTACGTGAACATCGTCAAGTCCGTCCAGTACGCGGCGAATAAGATGCGTGGGGAGGACGGAGGTGAGGGCGCATGACCGTCGAGGGCGGGATCGGGCAGTCCATCAAGCGAAAGGAGGACGCGCGCTTCATCCGCGGGCAGGGCAACTACGTCGACGACGTGGAGCTGCCGGGCATGCTCTACCTGGACATCGTCCGCAGCCCCTATGCCCACGCCAAGATTACCTCCATTGATACGACGGAGGCGCTGAAGGTTCCGGGCGTCCTCGCGGTGATCACGGGGAAGGATCTGGAGGCCGCCGGCCTGGCGTGGATTCCGACACTGATGTCGGATCAGCAGATGGTTCTCCCAGTGGACCGGGTCGTGCACCAGTCCCAGGAAGTGGTGGCGATCGTCGCCGAGAGCCGGTACGCGGCACGTGACGGCGTGGCGGCCGTGGACGTGGACTACGAGCCTTTGCCGGTCCTCGTGGACCCACGAAAGGCCCTCGAGCCCGACGCGCCCATTCTTCGGCCGGATCGGGAGGAGCAGTCGAACAAGATTTGGCACTGGGAGGTCGGGGACAAGGAAGCGACGGAGAAGTCGTTGAAGGAGGCGGACACCGTCGTCCAGGAGGACATCTACCTCCCACGTCTCAACGTCTCCTCCATGGAGACCTGCG
>JBHIBW010000206.1:0-2135 GCA_046759265.1 Thermoplasmata archaeon | reverse complement strand
TGGACAAGACCGGACGTTTGGTGGGCATCGTCGCCTCCGGCGGTGAGGGCCGATTTGAGGCCATCCCTGCCGAGGCCATCACGGCGCTCTCGGTGCGCAGCGGTCCGGACTTCGCCGCGGCCAGTGCCGAGATCGGTGCGCTGCACTCCACGGCCGGTGCGGACGAGCGGCACGCCTGCGCCAGCTACGGCTCGGCCCGGGGCGTCGCGTTCCAGATCGTCGACGACATCCTCGACGTCGTCGGGGACGAGGCCACCCTCGGCAAGCCCATCGGGAGCGACGTACGCGAAGGGAACGTGACGCTCCTCATCCAGCACGCCCTCAACAACGGCCACGCCACGGCGAAGGAGGAGCTGGCGGCCATCGTGAAGGAGGGCCCCCGGTCGGACGCAGAGGTGCGCCGCGCCTTGGAGATCATCGCGTCCTCAGGGGCGGTGGAGGAGGCGCGCGCGCGAGCGGGAGCGTTCGCCGTGCGAGCGAAGGAGAACCTGGGCCGCCTCGGGCCGGATCCGCGAAAGCTCGAGCTCCTGCGCCTGGCCGATCTCATCCTCGATCGGGACGTGTAGGCTGTCGCCATGGGTGCATCCGGCCTCGATCCGGGTACGTGGAAGGGCGTCATTGAATCCCTCGAGGATTTCATGCCCTACTATGAACGGACGAATCGAGCCACGACGCTCGGGGCGTTGGGGCGTTGGCGTGCGATGGCCGCGCGGACGGCCTCCGCCCAGGATGTGGCGCTCGAGATCGGTCCCGGACCTGGGTCTTTTGCCCGCTCCCTTCCCTCCCAGCGTGTGTACTTGCTGGAACCCTCCGCGAGGATCCTTCGCTTCTCGCGCCAGAATCTGCCCGACCCGAGGTACGCTGCGGTCTCCGGCCTCGCGGAGGCCATTCCCCTGCGGGAGGGGAGCGTGGACCAGGTCTACTGCATCTTCTCCTTTCGTGACTTCCTTGATCGCCGGAGGAGCCTAGAGGAGATGCAGCGCGTGCTCCGCCCCGGAGGGGAACTTCACATCCTCGACCTCTTTCGGCCGCCTCCCGGTCTTCGACGGAAGATCATGGATCTCTGGCTCCGCAGGGGAGCCGATGCCCTCGTGGACCTGGTGGTCCCATCCGAGGTCAGGCGGGGATGGAAGCGCGACCCCTACGTGGAGCTGCGCAAGACGTACGAGGCCATCGGCCCCGGGGAAGGTTACGCCGACCTGATGCGAGAGGTGGGGTTCACCCACGTTGCCGCCGCCGAACTTCGCCTCCGGGCCGTGTACCTCCTGGAGGGGGTGAAACCGTCCACGATGTAATCGTCGTCGGCGCCGGCCCGGCGGGGAGCACCACCGCTCGCTATGCGGCCCGACGCGGCCTCCGGACCCTGGTCCTCGAGCGGCGGAAGACCATCGGGTTCCCCGTCCAATGCGGGGAGTACATGGCCGCGAACCGCGAGGTCGAGAGCCTGTTTCCCCTGGCCGGGGAGGTCCGCTCCCTCTTCGAGCTCCCGGCCGCGCTCAAGGAGGCCCGGACCCACGTCATCCGAATCTTTAGCCCCCAGGGTCGAAGTTACGACGTCCCCTTCGAGGGGTACACCGTGTCCCGAGACCGGGTGGATCCCCACTGGGCCGACCTGGCCGAGCGCGAAGGCGCCGAGGTCCTCAAGGACTGCCGCGTGCGCGGGGTGCGTGGAGGCGTGGTGGAGACCTCTCGTGGGGCGTTCGAAGGGCGCGTCATTGTTGGGGCGGACGGTCCGCACTCCACCGTCGCCAGATCCGTCGGCCTCGCATCCCCCACTCCCCTGGCCGCCGCGGTCACCTGCGAGGTCGAGGGAACCTTTGGGGAGTCCCTGGACATCCACTTCGGGAGCCCGGCCCCCGGAGGCTACGCATGGGTCATCCCCAAACGCGGCGCGGCCAACGTCGGACTGGGGGTCTGGCCGAGGTACGAGGGGCGCCTGGACGGCCTTCTTCAACAGTTCCTGGCCCGCATGCGTTTTACCACGGACGGCCAGACGGGGGGTTGGGTGCCGGAGATGGGCAGCGTCCCCGAGACCGTGAAAGGCAATGTCCTCCTCGTGGGGGACGCGGCGGGCCACGTCATGCCGACGAACGGCGGCGGGGTAAACACGGCCATGGTGTGTGCCCGCATCGCGG
>JBHIBW010000205.1:0-2136 GCA_046759265.1 Thermoplasmata archaeon | reverse complement strand
TGCCACTCGTTGGCCACGATGTAGTCCAGCTTCAGTTCCTCCTGGCGCTTCTTGGCCCGGCTCACGAGCTCCTTCCGTCCGACGCCGGACTCGAGCTTGAAGCCGATGAGGGTACCGGAGAAGGCGTCCCGAATCCGTTCCAAGACCCGTGCATTCGGACGCATGTTCACGGTCCAAGTGGGGGATCCGGAGGGAACCTTCCCTTCCGCCCGCTCCGGGAGGTAATCCGCGATCGCGGCGGGAACCACGACGAGGTCGTGGTCGATCTCCGGGACGCGTTCCAGGAGCTCCTCCGTTGCCTCGAAATGCCAGGCCTTGAGGTACGCGGGGCCACGCGAGGAAGCCCCGCCCAACCAGAGCTCCACGTCGGCCCCTCGGAGAAAGGCGGCCCGCGCGAGCTCCGCCCCCATCTCCCCGGTGCTCCGGTTCGTGATGACGCGGATGTCGTCCACGGGTTCCGCGGTCGCTCCCGCGACGACGAGCACACGGCGGCCCACCATGTCCCGCGGGCCGAGGCGACGCATGGCCCGGGCGAGAAGGGTGTCCACGTCCGCCAGCTTGGCCTTCTCCTCGGCCCGAAGGGGCTCGACGAACTCCACCCCCAGGTCCTCCAGCTTTCGGATGTTCTCCTGGAGGAGAGGCTGGTCGTACATGACGGCGTCCATGGCCGGCGCCACGAGGATCGGGAGACCGGCCCCGAGGGCGGTCGTGGCGAAGGTGGTGACCGTCGTGTCGTCCACCCCGGTGGCCATCTTGGAGATCGTGTTCGCGGTGGCGGGGGCGACCAGGAGAAGGTCGGCCTTTCCTCGCTTGCCGCACAGGTCCAGGTAGGCCACGGAACCGTCGAGCTCGACCACGGGCGCCCGCCCGGTGGCAAACCAGACGGCGTTGGGATGGAGGATCCGCAGGGCCGCCTTGCTCATCACGCCGTACACCTCGGCCCCATGCCGAATCAGCTCGCGAGCGAGCTTGACGGTCTCCACCGCGGCGATGCTCCCGCAGACGGCCAGGACCACGGTCTTCCCCAGCAGCTCCTCGCCCTCCGTGGCCCGGATGGCCTCGCTGGGGTGCATCGCGCATCAATCTTCCTCCGGTCTTTTATAGGTATTCGAGCCAGGGAATCTGGCCAGGCCCTCCCGATGAAGTCGCGAAGGTTTATGGAACGGCCTTGGCCTTAGCGAGGTGGCATGGGCTACGAAGAGAGCCTGACGTACCTCTACGGCCTGGAGCGCCTGGGCGTCCGGCTCGGCCTCGAAAACGTCCTCGACCTCCTGGACCGCCTCGGGAATCCCCACGAGACCTTCCCGAGCGTGCACGTTGCAGGGAGCAAGGGAAAGGGGTCGGTCTGCGCCTTCCTCGACGCCATCCTCCGGAAGGCGGGGTATCGGGTGGGGCTCTACACGTCCCCCCACCTCGTCCGCTTCAACGAGCGCATCCGGGTGGACGGGGAGACCATCTCCGACGCAGACGTCGTCCGGTTGGCGGAGGCAATCCGGCCCCACGCGGAGGCGATGCGGGCCCGGGGCGAGGCCTTCCAGCCCACCTTCTTCGAATTCACCACCGCCCTGGCCTTTCGGTACTTCCAGGAGCGCGCGGTGGACATCGCCGTCGTGGAAGTGGGCATGGGGGGACGCCTGGACGCCACCAACGTCCTCCGACCTTTGGTCGCTGTCATCACCCACATCGAGCGGGAGCACACGCAGTACCTCGGGAAGACCGTCCGGCGCATCGCCCGAGAGAAGGCGGGCATCGTGAAGGAGGGGGTCCCCCTCTGGACCGTGGATCAAGAAGCCTTGGGAGTGATCGCCCGCCGCTGCGAAGAGGTTGGGGCGCCCCTCCAGGTGGTGGGCCGTGACCTTCGCCTGGAGCGGGTCGCGAACGGGCACGAGGGGCAGACGTTCACCCTGGGGGACGGCGAGCGCCGCACCTACCGCATCCCTCTCCTGGGGATCTACCAGCCGGAGAACGCGGCCCTCGCCTACGGGGCCCTACGGAGCCTCGAGGGGGCGGGGTGGACCGTCGGCCGTCGGGCCATCCGGGAGGGATTCGGCACGACCGATTGGCCCGCACGGTTTGAGGTGGTCAGCTACGCGCCGACGGTCGTCGTCGATTCGACCCACACCCCCGATGGGGCTC
>JBHIBW010000204.1:0-2151 GCA_046759265.1 Thermoplasmata archaeon | reverse complement strand
CCAGCTCCTCCCCGATCTCTGTGAGTTTCTCTTCCTCGATGGCCTCGACGTAGGTCCGAAAGCCGTTCCGGGTGATGGTCACGAACCCGAAGCGGTCTGCGTACCGGTCCCATTCTGCGTACTTGGTCAAGATCGAGGAGACGAGGGCGTTCACCGTCAGCCCCTTGTCCTCCGCGTCCGCTCGAATCAGGTCATCGAGCTCCTTGGTGATCCGAATGCTCCGCACCACGGATTTCGTCGCCCGCGCGCTCACGCTTGTCACATTACAATGTAACACTTTAACGGTTACGTTGTACACGTCCCCCTTTATCGCCCGGCTCGCATTATGGAACAAACAGGGGGACCGGGCGGATGCCCGAGGCCATCCAAACCGAGTTTGACGTCATTGTCATCGGGGGCGGAATCAACGGCCTGACCGCGGCGGGCTACCTGGCGAAGACGGGCCTCGACGTGGCCGTGATCGAGAGGCGGGATCAACTGGGCACCCACTGCTCGACCGAGGAGTTGGCCACCCCGGGCTGGAAGAACAACCCCCACGCCTCGGGCATCTGGGTAGGCCACAGCCCCGCCATGCTGGACCTGGACCTGGAGGCGCATGGCCTGAACCTCATGTTCCCCCGCTTCTCCCGGGCGCAGCCCTTCTTAGATGGCACGGCCTTCGTCCCGGACCTCTACGACGCCAACCGGTTCTACAAGAAGGTCCAGCGGTTCAGCGAGAAGGATGCCGCGACGTTCAAGGACATCTACAACCGGTTCGTGGACATCCGGCGCGAGCTCCTGGAGGTGTGGGTCTACGACCCGCCTTCCCCGGCGAACTGGGACCGCACCCTCGAGCTCCTCCGCTCCATCCCCCACGTCCCCGAGGACTTCGACACGATGACGGGGTTCGAGCTCATCGACCTCCTCTTCGAGAACGACCACTTCAAGGCCCAGCTGGCCGGCTGGTCCCACGCCGTGGCCCTGGAGCCCCACGCCCCGGTCATCGGGGCCATCGGCGCCATCCTCCTCGTCTCGGCCTTCGGCGTTCAGCAGTCCATCGGGGGTTCCCACCAGATCCCCCACGCCCTCTTCCGTTCCATCGTGCGGAACGGGGGCAAGGTCCTCCAGAACTGCGAGGTGGCCGAGATTCTCCTGGAGGACGGCACGGCCACCGGGGTCCGCCTCGGCGAGCACGCCTCCTACCCCGAGCGTGTGATCAAGGCCAGGAAGGCCGTCATCAGCAACCTCTCCCCCGTCCCGACCTTCCTGCATCTCATTGGGGAGGACCATCTGGAGGCCGATTGGACCCGTCAGCTCCGGGACTACAACTACTGGGGCGTCCTCTTCACCGCCGCCTTCCTCGCGAAGGCGCCTCCCCACTGGGTAGGGACGGACTGGGACTCCGATCTCGAGAATGCCTGGCATTTCAACTTCGGGGCGGACACGATGGACGACGTCCGCAAGATGACCGACGACGTCCTCAACGATCGCATCCCGGACCCCATCACCTTCCTCGCTGCCAACTTCAACTTCACCATGCACGACCCGAAGTCGTCTCCGCCCGACCTCTGGAACATCCAGCTGTGGGCCGATGTGCCGGGCGCCCTGCCGGACGGCGGAATCGATGCCTGGGACGACATCACGGGGGACGTCCTGCAGCGGTGCGAGGACCGGTTGGAGGAGTACGCCCCCGGCTTCTGGTCGGGGATCGTGGATCGCGTGGGATACTCCCCCGCCGACGTGGCCCGCCGCAACACCTCCGCCATCAACGGGGTCTGGAGTTCCGGGATCGTGGAGCCCGGCCAGATGTACCTGGACCGCCCCTTCGACGGATGCGGGGCCCCGCGGACCCCCTTCAAGAACCTCTACCTCTCCAACGGGGTCTGGCCCCACAGCTTCTCCTGGCTGGGGGCCGGGCATAACGCCGCCCTCGTGGTCCTCGAGGATTTGGGCATCAAGAAGCCGGACTGGTGGTCCCACCGGGCCCTGGAGTGGTTCGACGTCTACGCGAAGCGGAACGACCTGGCCATCGCGCCCAAGGTGACGGCGTAGGGCAGCATGGACTACGACGTCATCATCATCGGTGGGGGCCCCAACGGCGAGACGGCGGCCGCGTACCTGCAGAAGGCGGGGGCAAAGTGCCTCATCGTCGAACGGCGGGACGAGATGGGC
>JBHIBW010000203.1:0-2183 GCA_046759265.1 Thermoplasmata archaeon | reverse complement strand
TGCCTACCCATGCCCTGAACGTCCTGTTCGTCGTGCTGACCGCCGTCGCCGTGGTGGCCGCCATCCGCATCGTCGGCGTCCTGTTGGTCGCGTCCCTCCTGATTCTCCCTGCGGCCGCCAGTCAGCACATCAGCGCCAGCTTCCGGCAGTCGGTGGTCCTGGCCGTCGTGTTCGCGGTCACGGCCACCCTCCTGGGCATCCTCCTCGCCTTCCTGTTGGCCTGGCCGCCGGGCGGGGCGGTGGTTCTGATGAGTTTGGCTCTGTTCGCGATCGCGGTTCTCGGGATGCGCATCCGACAGGGCTTCGGAACGGCCACCTGACCCGGCGCCCGAGACGGCATTATAAGGGACCGACCCCTTGATTTGTCGTGACGGACGGGGACGCGACGCGCATTCTCACAGAGGCCCAACGGTCCTTGGAGGCGCAGCGGTTTGAGGATGCGAGAAAGGCCATCGAAGAGGGGAAGGCGCGCTTTCCGGACAACGATCAGGTGCGGGACCTCTATCAGCAGATTCATCTCGCGGACGGGGTCCGCCGTCATCGGGTGGCGAGGGATCTACGACGAGACGAGATCCGAGCCTTGGGGAAGAAAGAGCGGTCGGCCTACCGGGACAGCCCGGCGGTCATCGAGGCGTTCCAGGGCTCGATTGGGAGCCTGGACCTCGTCTTGGCAGTCGAGCCCGACCACGCGAAGGCCCTGATGCTCAAGGCGGGAATCCTTGATCGGATGGACCGCCAGGGCACGCGAGCCGCGGTCCGAGAACTCCTTGAGAAAGCCCTGTCCCTCCACCCGGAGAACGCGGAGCTCCTTTTCGCCCAGAACCGACTCTCAGCCCCGTGTCCCCATTGCGACGACACGGGGTTGTGCTCCGATTGCAAGGGGGCAGGGGAAATCTCGGCTCTCGTTCTCACGCGCCCCTGCCCCACCTGTAAGGGCCGCGGCGATTGCCGCCGTTGCGGCCTCTTCTGACCTGGTCGGGACCGAGGATGTTCCTTATGCCCGAGGAACCACCCGGAGACTTCCTTCCTCCTCGATGTGGCCGGGAGCGGTGATGAGACAGCGGTAGGTAAACGTTCCAGAGAGGGTCGCGTGGAACCGGAATTCGGCCGTCTCGTTCGCGGAGACCCAGCGGGAGATGCCGAAAGCCGTTAGCCCGAAGTGATGGCCTTCATCCATCGACGTCACGTTCAGCGCCACGAGACTCCCTTGACTCACCTGAATCACGGCCGGTTCGATCCCCGACAACGACAGGCGCACATCGAAAGAGACGAGCGGTGCATCAGGGACGGCCTCGGGGTCGGGCGGGCGGTAGATGAGGGCAAAGAAGACCGTAGAGGCGAGGAGAATCATGAGCAAGACTAGCGTTGACTTGGCCCATCCCTTCACGCCTGGGGTATGCCCCTCAGCCTTAAAAGAACGGGTCCTCGCCAGGGAGTCTTCGGGTGAAATCGGAACGCCCGGAAAGACGTCAATTTCGGAGGACCGCCGCGACGGTTCCAGGGTTTCTGAAATCCTCTTTACACAATATATTTATACGCCACTGGCCTAGCCCGGCCGGACCATCGGTCCAGTAGGGATGAGGACCGGATGAGAGGGAAGCGTCATTCGACGTTCAGTCGAGTTCAGCGCCTCGTCATAATCCCCATCCTGGCCTCCCTCCTCTTCGCCCTTCCCCCTGCCGGAGGCGACCATCAGATTGCGGGTGTCGAGGTCTTTCTCATCGTGGTCGGGTCGGGCACTGCCGCTCCCTTTTCGCTCTTCTTCGACAAGAGCGAGATCATCCTGGGGCCTACCCCGGTCTTCGTGAACGTGACGTTTACCAACATGGACACGGAGAACAACCTCCCGCACAACTTTACGACCTTTCTGAACGGGACGTTCCACGAGACACCTCTCCTCTCGGTTGGCGAGACGGGATGGGTGGAATTCTGGATTAATGAGACGGGAAGGTTCCCCTACTGGTGCTCCGTAGGAAACCACCGTGCGGACGGAATGGAAGGCTTCTTTGTCGTGAGCGACACGGGTGATGTCGGTGGTCCCCCGGTGGAAGTCGGTCCCCAGGGCGTCGCCCTCCGGGCCTACTGGATCGGACTCATCGGCATCTTCAGCATGGTTGCCGTCATCCTGGTCTCCTACTTCGTCATCAAGTACGAGAGCCGCCACCACACGGATCAGCGGGAAC
>JBHIBW010000202.1:0-2218 GCA_046759265.1 Thermoplasmata archaeon | reverse complement strand
GGATGGAGACCTCCCTCCCGGAGAAGATGGCCGGGGAAATCACCCTCTCCGACAATCCGGGCAAGACAATCCGGAAGTGGCGGGAGGAGCTCCGGATCTCCCAGAAGGAGCTGGCCCTGCACCTGGAGATGTCCCCGTCCGTCATCTCGGACTACGAGTCCGGCCGGCGGCGCTCCCCGGGCATCCGTACGATTCGCCGGATGGTGGAGGCCCTCCTCGAGATCGACCGTCTCTCGGGCCGCGGGGTGGCCAAGAAGTTCATGGTCACGCCGCACGAGGCGATCCCCAGCATGGCGGAGTTCCTGGAACCGATCCCGGCTGCCGAGTTCGTTCGGGCCATCGAGGGGCGGAGCCTGACCACCTTCGACTCCCACCGGCGGCAGATCCACGGTTACACCGTCATCGACAGCCTCCGGGCCATCGCGACGCTGGACGCGACGGACTACCCCCGAGTCTACGGATGGAGCAGCGAGCGGGCCCTGCTGTTCACCGGGGTTAAGTACGGACGCTCCCCCATGGTAGCGGTCCGTACCCACTTCTTAAAGCCGGCCATGGTGGTGTACGTCCAACCCGAGAACGTCGACGACCTCGCTGTGGAGCTGGCCAAGCTGGAGAACGTGATTCTCGCGCGGACCGAGATGGACCCTTCGGATGTCATCGACAAGCTGGAGGGTCTGGTCATGCGCCTCAACACATCGGCGAAACTGGAGTTGTGAGGTGGACCTATGGATGTCGGCATCGTAAGCTACGGGGGCTACGTGCCCCGCTATCGCATTGCGCCCGGGGAGATCGCCCGGGTCTGGGGCGTGGACGGAACGGCCTTGGCCCGCAACCTGGCCATCACCCGAAAGAGCGTTCCGGGTCCCGATGAGGACGTCATCACGATCAGCGTGGAGGCGGCCCGTCAGGCCATGGATCGCGCGAACATCGATCCCCAGGACATCGGGGCCGTCTACGTCGGGTCGGAGAGCCACCCGTACGCCGTGAAGCCCACCGCGACCATTGTGGCGGAGGCCATCGGCGCCGCGCCCGACCTGACCGCGGCCGACTACGAGTTTGCCTGCAAGGCCGGGACCGCGGCCATCCAGACCTGCATGGGCCTCGTCGGCTCGGGAATGGTGAAGTACGGGATGGCCATCGGCTCCGACACGTCGCAGGGCGCGCCGGGGGACGCCTTGGAGTACTCCGCCTCCGCGGGCGGGGCCGCCATCCTGATTGGACAGGACCCGGTCATCGCGAAAATCAACATGACCTCCTCCTGCACCACGGACACCCCCGACTTCTGGCGACGCGAGGGAGAGCGGTACCCGAGCCACGGCGGCCGATTCACGGGCGAGCCGGCGTACTTCAAACACACCCTGCGGTGCAGTTCTGACATCTTCAAAGAGATGGGGACGGAGGCAGGCGACTACGACTACGCCGTGTTCCACCAGCCCAACGGGAAGTTCCCGCTCCGGGCCGCCAAGCAGCTGGGGTTCACCGAGGAGCAGGTGAAGACCGGGATGCTCGTGCGTGAGATCGGCAACACGTACTCCGGGGCCGTGATCCTGGGCCTCTGCGCCATCCTGGACGAGGCGAAGCCCGAGGACCGCATTTTCATGGTCGGGTACGGTTCGGGGGCCGGCTCCGACGGATTCGACGTCACCGTGACGGACGGGATCGAAGCGATGCCGCAGAACCCCGCCTGGAAGGTCTGGAACCACGTGGCGAAGGCCGAAGAGATTGACTACGCCACCTACGCGCGGTTCCGGGGCAAGATCGCGATGCCGACGGGGGCCTAGCGTGCGGGACGTCGCCATCGTCGGGGTCGGAGACACCCGGTTTGGCGAGATGTGGGACAAGTCCTTCCGAGAGATCGGCATCGAAGCCGGCCTCAAGGCCCTGGAAGACGCCCGGGTCGCGGCCGACCAGATCGACGCCCTCTACGTGGGAAACATGTCCGCCGGGAAGTTCATCGACCAAGAGCACGTCTCGGCCCTCGTCGCCGACTACGCCGGGCTGGCGGACCAGCACCCGGCCACCTTTCGACTGGAGGGCGGGGGGGCCGGCGGCGGCCTCGCACTGGCCAGCGCCTTCATGGCCGTGGCCTCCGGCCTGTGGGACGTGGTGGTGGCCGGAGGGGCTGAGAAGATGACGGACGTGGGGGAGGAGGAGGCGAACCGGATCCTCTCCTCGACGGCGGACCAGGAGTGGGAGACCGTCTTCGGGGCGACCCACG
>JBHIBW010000201.1:0-2247 GCA_046759265.1 Thermoplasmata archaeon | reverse complement strand
GTTCCGACATGGGGGGGAGGCTGCGGTGGGTGTGGCCGCGGGCCGAGGCCTATGGCATCCGCTGCAGATTGCGACGACCGGGGTGGCGCTTCTCTTTGGCGTTGGGTTCGCGTGGGCTCTTCTCCGCCCCGAGCCGCCGCAGCCCGTCTCCCGCCTCGAGTTGAACCTACCGGACGGACTCGAACTTACCGGAAACGGCGTCGACCTGGCCGTGTCGCCCGACGGGTCAAGTGTCGTGTTCCCAGGAAGCTCGCCCGAGCTGGGAACGCGGCTCTGGCGGCGACGTCTGGATCAACTGACGCCTATCCCGATCCCCGGTACGGAGAACGGCCGGAACCCGAGCTTCTCCCCGGACGGCACGTCCATCGCGTTCGCGGGCAACAACAGTCTTAGGACGGTCTCGCTCACAGGCGCTCCTCCGCTGACCATCGTCTCCAGCGGGGTGCCGGACTTCAGCGTCCTCGCGTGGGGAGCGGACGGGATGATCTACTTCTCGAGGTCGGGCCCCGTCATCTGGCGGGTACCGGAAAGCGGTGGCGAGCAGGAAGAGGTCACCACACCCGGAGAAGGCAGATACCTGTTGCCCGAAGCGCTTCCGAACGGGAGGGCGATTCTTCTGACCCGAGACCTTGGCGGACCAACGGAAGACGAGATCGCGGTCCTGTCGCTGGAGACGGGAGAGATCAGGACGCTACTCCCGGGCGCGATGGCGAGGTACGCCCACTCGGGGCACATCGTGTACGCGTCGGGAGAGGGAACGCTGCTAGCGGCCCCCTTTGACCTGGACCGGCTCGAGGTTACCGGTCCGTCGAGGGCGCTCCTGGAGGGTGTGCGAGTGAACTCGTTCTCGAACAGCCAGTTCGCCCTCTCGGAGACCGGTGTGTTGGTGTACCGAACCGGAGCAGGTCTCGGAACAGGGGTCCCTATCTGGGTAGATAAAGACGGATCGGAGGAGCTTCTGGATCCCACGCTCACAGGAGACTTCGGCGCCCCGGCCATATCCCCCGACGGGAGCAAGGTGGCGTTCGAGCACGGGTCGCTAGGGAGCAATATGGACATCTGGCTCTACGACCTCGATCAGGAGACGTTTTCCCGGCTCACATTCGAGGGCACGAACCTCAGGCCGTTCTGGAGCCCGGACGGCAGCGAGGTCGGGTTCTCCTCCGCCCGCGAAGGTCCTGATGCTCTCTACGCTCGGCCAGCGGATTTGAGTGGTGAGGCGCGGCTCCTCGTCGCCGGAGAGGCCGAGGGCTTGTACGATGCCGTCTGGACACCCGACGGGAGGTGGCTCGTGTACGAGGCCGGCAGCATTGACCTGTCGTACGCGGCACCCGACCCGGACAGCACACCCGTCGTGTTGTTGGACACGCCGTTTACGGAGGACCAGCCGTCGCTCTCGCCAGACGGACGCTGGCTGGCTTATCAATCGAACGAGTCGGGTCGGACCGAGGTCTACGTCCGCCCCTTTCCGGGACCCGGTGGGCAGACACAGGTGTCAGCGGGTGGGGCCCAAAACCCCGTGTGGGCGCCGAACGGACGGGAGATCTTCTACTTGGCCGGCGACAACTCCTGGACCGTAGCCACGGTGCGGACGGATCCCGAGTTCGCGGTGCAGTCGCGGGATCGATTCGCCTCCGCGGAGGGGTTCGAGACGCGTGTCTTTACGCCGCACTTCGACGTATCACCGGACGATCATCGTCTGCTGGCGATCCGGACAGGCCCGTCCTCGGGAGCCGGAGGCCGAACCGTCGTCGTCCTGAACTTCTTCGAGGAGTTGAAGGCGAAGGTGGGGAATTGACCGAGATCACCTCGCGGCTCGCCGCCGCCCTCGCCGACCGCTACCGCATCGAGCGCCGCCTGGGCGAAGGCGGCATGGCGACCGTCTATCTCGCTGAGGATCTCAAGCACGACCGTAAGGTCGCGGTGAAGGTCTTGCGTGCCGAGTTGGCCGCCGTCCTCGGAGCCGAGCGGTTCGTGCAGGAGATCAAGACGACCGCGAGTCTGCAACACCCGCACATCCTTCCCCTGTTCGACTCGGGCGAAGCCTACGGATTCCTCTACTACGTCATGCCTTACGTCCAGGGGGAGTCCTTGCGTCAGAAACTGGACCGTGAGAAGCAGCTTGCCGTCGACGAAGGCATCGAGATCGCCAAAGGCGTCGCGAGTGCGCTCGACTACGCGCACCGCCACAACATCATCCACCGGGACATCAAGCCGGAGAACATTCTGGTGCACGATGGGCAGCCG